>JBFLWP010000011.1 GCA_040757595.1 Nitrospirota bacterium
TGTTCCCCCCCGAATGGGTCCCCACCGCCCCCTACCTGGCCCTCCCCAGCCTGACCGCGGTCCTGCGTCAGCAGGGTCACGAGGTCGTTCAAAAGGACGTCAACATCGAGATGTACGACCTCTTCTTCAGCGACTCGTTTCTCGTGTGGGTGAAAGCCCGCATGGGCATGCAGCTTCGGGATCTGGAGGCCAAGGAGAAGTGCGGCTGGCTGACGGAGCAGGAAGCGGGGCAGAAGGCCCTCCTGACGGCCAAGCTCGCGGAGGACCTGTTCGACCTGATCGAACGGGCCGAGTCCGCCAAGCGCATCGTGCGCAGCGAGGACTTCTACGACGCCGACAAGCTGGACTGGGCGCTGAACACCTTCCGGCTGGTCATGCAGTATATCTCGGCCGCCTACTATCCGGCCTCGCTGGTCTTCTACCCGATGGAGAGCAACCTCGGCTACCGGCCCGGCGTCTCGCGCGAAGTCCTCGCCTGTCTGGACGACGACCAGGTCAACGTCTACCGGGACGTGTGCCGCCAGCTCGTGCTCCCCTCGGTCGGCAAGGAAAGGCCCGACGTGGTCGGGGTGTCCATCGGCACCCAGATGCAGCTCCTGGCCGGCCTGACCTTCTGCAAGATGATCAAGGAAGCCTTCCCCGACGTCCACGTCACGGTGGGCGGGAACGTCATCACGCGGCTGCAGGAGGAGCTGCCCAGGCACGGACGCTTCTTCACGGAGGTCTTCGACTCCGCGATCATGTACGAGGGAGAGCACGCCCTGCTCTGGCTCCTGGAAGCCCTGGCCGGGGAGCGGGCGATCGAGACGGTCCCCAACCTGATGTACCGGGACGGGGCCAGGGTCCACGTCAACAAGGAGATTTACACGGAGAAGATGACGGCGCTGCCGCTGCCGGACTTCGAGGGCATGCCGCTGGACCGCTACTTCGTGCCGGTGCGGATCCTCCCGTACCTGGCGACCAGGGGGTGCTACTGGGGCCGGTGCACCTTCTGCGACCACGGACAGGGCTACTTCGACCAGTACCGTGGCCTGCCGGCCCACGAGGTGGTCAAACAGGTCAAGGCCCTGAAGGAGCAGTACGGGGCGACGCACTTTCTCTTCGCGGACGAGTCCTACCCGCCGGCCCTCTTCAAGAAGGTGACGCAACTGCTGGTCGAGCAGGAGGTCGGCGTCAAGTGGACGACGCTGATCCGGTTCGAGGAGTCGCTGCACGAGCAGGACCTCGTTCTGGCCGCCAAGGCCGGCTGCTGCACGCTCTACTACGGGATGGAGTCGGCCAACGAGCGGGTGTTGGAATTGATGGACAAGCACGTGAAGAAGTCCGTCATCGCGCGCAACCTGCAGGACGCCGCGAAGGCCGGCATCTGGAACCACGTGATGGCTTTCTACGGATTTCCGGGCGAGACGCGGGCGGAGGCTGAGGAGACCAGGCAGTTCGTCCTGGACAACCGGCCGCACATCCATTCGGTCGAGCTGTTCTACTTCGTGGCCTACCGGCATACGCCGATGGTGCGGAACCCGGAGAAGTTCGGGATCACGATCCACAAGCAGGAGGAGTACGACCTGCCGCTGGACTACTACTACACGCTCAACGAGCCGGTGGGGCTGACCTGTCTGGAGGCGATGCAGCTCTGCGAGGAGTTTTACCAGCGCGACTTCGAGCCCTGGGCCGTCCGCGTGAACGCGCGCGAGCACGTGTTTCTCTACATCTCCAAGTTCGGCACGAACCAGTTGCCGCAGATCTATGCCAAGCGGAAGGCCGCTGCGGAGGGCGTCTCCGGCCTGGTAACCTGGCCGGTGCGGGAAGGGGAGGCGGGGAAGGAGGGGGAGCCGTCGCTGGCTCGCGTGGTCAGCCACGCGGTCTCTTGAAGAGCGGCAAGAGCTTATAGCGGGAGACAATCAGTTCCTACATGGTCATATGCCATACGCTATAAGCGATTAGCTCTTGGTTTTTTTTCAAGCCAGGCGGCCAGCAGGTCATGGGCGGCGCGGATCTCCCTGGTCATGGCTTCGCCCTTCTTGTACATCTCCATGTACTTCCGCGGGTTGTTGGTGAGGTTGGCATAGCGGGGCGGATGCCAGGTCGCCAGCAGTTCCCGGCACGTCCGCTCCAACTGCTCGCGGGTCAAGGGCTCCGTCAGCCCCAACGTCTTGAGGGCCCGTTCGATGTCTTCCGGCTCGGGGGTCGTCATCTTGCGGTCAATCCAGTCTGACAAACGGCTTCAACCCCTGTCAATGCGCCTTCCATGACCAGGACGTTGCCCATCCTCCAGCCTGCCAAGATCTTCACGGAGCGGGACTACCGGCAGGTGCTGATCCGGGAGATGGACGCGGGCAAGATTCCGCTCAGCCTGGGGAAGAGCTGTCCGGTCCAGTGCGAGTTCTGCTACGAGACCGACCATTCCTACCGGGAGACCCTGGAGCCGCCCAAGACGACCGACGAGGACTGGGCCTTCATCCTCGACTACATCAACAAGAAGCCGACGGATCCGCTGCAGTTCTGGTGTCTGGGCGGGAACGAGTACATGGAGTGGACCGACCTGTTCCTCCACCCCAAGGCGATGGAGTGGGTCGAGGATTTCCTCACGTACACGGACAAGAGCATCCAGTTCTTCACGGTCGGGTTCGTCCACGTGCCCAAGATCCACCAGTTGGCGGCCCGGTATCCGGGCCGGATCAACTTCGAGCTGTCGGTCATCACGCTGAGCGACTATCGCCAGCGGCTGATGCCGCACGCGCCCTCCGTCAAGCACCTGCTGAAGGTGCTGGACGGTCCCGCGGTCTCTTCGGCCAACTTCTACAGCTTCGATGCCCACACGATGTCCAAGGACGCGGTCACGATCTCCGGGGTCAACCGCAAGTGCGTGCTCTGGATGGGCTGCCTGACGCCGGTCCGCGGCATCAAGCCGGACACGGCCGATCTGATGCGGCAGGGGCGGAAGCACCTGCCGGACGAGGCGCGGCGGGCCTACGACGCCGGGCTCCCGAACATGACCACGATCCACACGGAGGCGCCCATCACGGCCTTCCTGAACCGCAAGCGGATCGTGAGCCTCTTCGACTCGCTGGAGCTGGAGAAGAAGGACACGGTCGTCACGGCCGGGAGCGTCCACAAGATCCTGACCCTCTACCGGAAGAACCGGGCGCGGTTCCTCTACGTGCCGAACGCCACGCTCGGCGGGGATTCCGACTGCACCGTGCTCCTGACCTTCGACGACATCGCCCGGCGGCTGTCCGGCCAGAAGGTCGTGCACGTGCCCAAGTGCGTCATGCAGTCGGGCCGGGGGCCGCTCACCGACATCGCAGGCGTGACGGTCGAGGAGTTCATCCGCAAGACCGGCGTCACGGTGAAGGTCCTCCACAAGATCAATACCAACTTCGCGAACCGCCAGCTTTACCGGAACGGTTTCCTCAAGAATTACGTCGAGGACTACCTGACGCACCCGCTGACCCAATCCTACGAAGCCCTCCCGCTGCCGGCCTGATCGTCGCGTTGACAAAGGGCCGTGCCTGACCTAGAGTAGCCCACCGCCTATGGGCTCCGAACGACGCACCCTCCGCTTCTACCAAGCCGACGTCTTCACCGACCTGCCCTTCAGCGGCAATCCGGTCGCGGTCGTGCCGGACGCGAGCGGCCTCGCTGACCTGGAGCTCCAGCGCATCGCGCGCGAGATGAACCTGTCCGAGACGGTCTTCGTGCTGGCCCCGACCGATCCGGCCGCGGCGGCCAAGATCCGGATCTTCACGCCGACCCGCGAGATCCCCTTCGCCGGCCATCCGGTGCTCGGCACCTTTTTCGTGCTCGGCAAGATCGGGCGTCTGACGTGCCGGGAGCCGGTGACCCGGCTCATGTACGAGTGCAACATCGGGGTGTTCCCGGTCGAGCTGCACGCGGGGGACGGGGAGATCCTGCGGGTCGTTATGACCCAGCCCAAGCCGCAGTTCCTGGGCTCGGTCGAGCCAGTGAAGGACCTGTTCGAGGTCGCCAACGCGCTGGGCCTGTCCAAGAAAGTCATCACCGGCACCAAGCTGCCGGTGGAGGTGGTCTCCACGGGCCTGCCGGTGATGATCGTGCCGATCCGGACCCTCACCGCGGTCCGGTCCATCGAGCCGGACTTCGCCGCGATCAACGAGATCTGCGCCCGCTACGGGGCCAACGGCATCATGGTCTTCACGACGGTGACGGTGGAGGAGCCGTCCACGGTGCACACCAGGATGTTCGCCTCACCGATCGGGGTCACGGAAGATCCGGCCACCGGCAGCGCCAGCGGGGCCCTGGGCGCCTACCTGGTTCACAACGGGGTGGTGGAAGTGGGACCGACGACCGAGATCATCGCCGAGCAGGGGTACGAGCTGGAGCGGCCTTCGCGTATCCTGATCCAGGTCCGGTCGGACGACGACGCGATCCAGGAAGTGAAGGTCGGTGGCCAGGCGGTGATGGTCATCGAAGGGGCGGTGACGTTCTAACACAGCGCAGGCGCGAGGTTCGGGGCGCGAGGCGAGAGGCGGTGTCGTCGACGAAGCGACGCGAGGAGCGATGAAAGCGGTCGTCTTCCACGAGCACGGGGGGCCGGAGCAGCTCCGGTACGAGGAAGTGGCCGATCCCCGGATCGCCCCGCGGGAGGTCCTGGTGCGGGTCAAAGCCTGCGCCCTGAACCACCTGGACATCTGGATCAGGCAGGGGATTCCGGCCTATCAGATTCCGCTCCCGCACATCTCCGGCTGCGACGTGGCCGGCGTCGTGGCGCAGGTCGGCGCGGAGGTGCCGGGGCTCTCGGTCGGCGACCGGGTGTTCGTCTCGCCGGGGCTGAGCTGCTGGCGCTGCGAATGGTGTCTGGCCGGCCGCGACAACCAGTGCCCGTCGTTCACGGTGCTGGGGGCGCAGGTGGACGGGGGCTATGCCGAGCTCGTCAAGGTCCCTGGCGTGAACGTGCTCCCGATCCCGGGAGATCTGCCCTTCGAGCAGGCCGCCGCCTTTCCGCTCGTCTCGGTGACGGCCTGGCACATGCTCTTCACCCTGGCCGGGCTGCGGCCCGGCGAGACCGTCCTGGTCATGGGCGCGGGCAGCGGGGTCGGCAGCATCGCGGTCCAGATGGCCCGGCTGGCCGGGGCCCGCGTGATCACCACGGTCGGCAAGGAGGAGAAAATCGCCAAGGCGAGGGCAATCGGGGCGGACGAGGTCATCGTCCACTCGCGGGAGAACGTGGCCAAGCGGGTCAAGGCCGTCACGGATGGCCGGGGCGTCGAGGTAGTGCTCGAGCACATCGGGCCGGCAGTCTGGGACCAGTGCCTCGCCTCCCTCGCCAGGGGAGGGCGGCTGGTCACCTGCGGGGCCACCACCGGAGGCGAGGTCAAGCTGGACTTGCGCCACGTCTTCTCCCGACAGCTGACGATCGAGGGCTCCTACATGGGGACCAGGGCGGAGCTGTTGAAGGCGGCGGCGCTGGTCGGGCGAGGGCAGCTCAAGCCGGTCGTGGACCGGACGTTTCCCTTGCGCGAGGCCCGGGCCGCGCAGGAGCATCTGTTGAGCCGGAACTTTTTCGGGAAGGTCGTCCTGACCGCACCGTAGCATAAGGACGAAGGATCAATCCAAGGGAGGAAGCAGTGTCTACGATCAATCAGATGATGCAGAGGAAGCTGAAGCAGATCGCCCATACCGCCTCCATTCGCGAGGCCGCCATGCGCATGTCGAGCGAGCGGGTCGGCTCGCTGATGGTCGAACGGAAGGGGCAGCTCGTCGGCATCGTGACGGACACCGACATCGTGCGGAAAGCCGCCGCGGCCGGGAAGAGCCTCGACAAGGAGACGGTCGAGAGCATCATGAGCAGCCCGATCGCGACGATCGAAGGGAATCGCTCCGTTCAGGACGCCCACGACATGATGGGGGATCTGGGGATCCGGCATCTGGGGGTGACCGAGAAGGGGAACCTGGTCGGGCTCGTGTCCGTCCGGGATCTGCTGGTCTACTTCAAGCGGGTATCAGAACCGAAGATCGCCCAAGATTGAGTTGAGGACGGCTCGGGGCTAGAGGCAAGGGGCTAGGGGTTGCAGAAACCTGCAACGGAGTACGGGCCTCTCGCCACTTGCCTCGTGCCGCTTGCCCGGTTATTTCGTGATCTCCCGGACGATGTGGCCGAGCTCGGGCAGGATCAGCTTTTCCATGGCCAGTCGGACGGCCCCTTCGGAGCCGGGGGTGGAGAAGACGATCCGGCCCCGGTACAGGCCGGCGGTCGCGCGGGTCATGATCGCCGGGGAGCCGATGTCCTCGTAGGTCAGGTGGCGGAAGACCTCGCCGAATCCGTCCAGCCGCTTCTCCAGCAGGGCGTCCACCGCTTCGAACGTGGAGTCCCGGCGGGAGATGCCGGTCCCCCCGTTGATGATGATCGCCTGCACCGCGTCGTTCCTGACGCCCGCCTCGATCGTGGCCCGGATCTGCACCGGCTCGTCCTTCACGAGGTGGTAAGCCGCCACCGAGTGGCCGTGTTTCTCCAGCAGCGTGCGGATCAGCTTGCCGCTCGTGTCCGTGTCCGGCGTGCGGGTGTCGCTGCAGGTGATGACCATGCAGCCGATCCGGAGGGGCGCCTGGGCCTTGTGTTCCTGGTGCGAATGGAGGGACCGGGCCGCGCGCCTCGCGGGCCCGGTCCCGTGCTTGGGTTTTCTGGCTGCTTGTGCGCGGGCCATACCGGTTCGTGGAAGGGCGTCAGCCCCAGACGGAGTTGGGCTTCAGCCGCTCGACCGGCTTGCCCTTGCCGATGTGTTCGTCCAGGATTGCGGCGACGTCCGCCTCCTTGACCTGGGAATACCAGGTGGCGTCCGGATACACGACCACGGTGGGTCCCTGCTCGCAGGGCCCCAGGCAGCCGGAGGGGGTCACGAGGACTTCGCCCGGCTGATAGCCGCGTTCCATGATACCCATGTTGAAGGCCATAAGGACGCCGGGCGACCCGGCCGCGCCGCAGGAGGGCTTGGGGTGGCCGGGCGGACGGGAGTTGGTGCAGACGATGATGTGATATTTCGGCTTGGGCATCGAAGCTCCTTTCAATTCCGGTTCGGGGCTAGAGGCGAAGGGCTAGGGGGCAAGGGAAACGGAGATTCCTCTCGCCTCGCGCCTCGCACCTGTGCGAAGCGTTCACTTCGGCAGATACGACCGCCACTTCTCGATCCACTCGTCCGGCAATTTCCAATGTCTGGCGCCCTTGATGACCCAGTCCAGGTAATGTTCCTTGGGTTTGAACTTTCCGATCGGGATCGCCGCGTGGGTCGTGACCAGCAGCTTCTCTCCTTCGTCCGTCACCACCGTCACCGGCACGTGGCGGAAGGCCCCTTCCGGCACCTCCCCTTCGAACTCGTCCAGGAGCTTCAGGTCCTCCTCCGTGATCTCGAGGACGATGCCCCAGACCTGTTCGCCGGGCGTCGGGGTGATGCTGGCCAGGCCGCCCCGCCACTGGGACGACCAGCGGCAAAAATGGATCGCGTGGTCGGGCAGGTAGGCCTTGCAGACGAACTGATGCTCCGGGGCCCGCCGCTTCAACTGGGTCGGGTTCAAATTGTCGGCGTACACGAAAAACTTCATGGGATGTCCTGTTCAGAACCCTGCGGGATTGCGAAGGGCGGGCTAGTTGTACCACAGCGGCTTCCGGTATTGTCAAGGTTGGTCCGGGCGTTCCGTTGACTTTCATTTCGGGCAGAGATTAAGCTTTCACCATGAGCGGGCGCGGGCCTGGCGTCGGCATGACCGCCTGGTTGGGGCTGGCTCTCTGGGGCTGGTATGGGGGGTTTTTGACGCCGGCGCTTGCCGCGGATTATTACAGTTGGATTGATACATCCGGCACGATCGTGCTGACCGACGACCTGACTCACCTCCCGCCGGCGACGAAGCGCAGCCAGGTCTCCGTCCATCGTTTCCCCGACCGGCCTCCTGCTCCCGCCGAGTCCGAGGAAACTGCGGCGCAGCCGCCGGCTCCTCCTGGGGGCAAGCAGGAGACGGAGGCCCGGTCGGCTCCGGACGGTCGGGAAGCGGGGCAGGATCTGCCGAACGTGACGTTGGACCAGCCAGAGGAAGGGGCGCGGACCCAGTATGTCTGGGTTCCGCTGGCATCGCCGGTCTACCTCACGGGACGGCCGGTCCAGGGATTCTGGTCCCGCCGCTCCGTCCAGTCTCCCGAGGAGGCGTTGCGCGCCCATCTGGTCCAGCAGCGTCAATGGAGCTTGCTGGAGATGCTGACGAAGGCCGGGCTTTTGCCGCAAGGACGCCAGGGCCGCCGTCCGCACGCGCCAATGGTCGCCGAGGCCGGCGGGGGCCAGAAACATCCTCACGTGATACCTCAGCAATCGGCTTTAACCAACTCTCGGATCGTGGCTGCCTCGCGCAGCTCGACGGGCCGTTCGATCGGGCGGCAGAGATAGCCGTGCCGGAAGGGACTCCTCCGACCCAGGCCGTTCCGGCCGGAGCCGCTCGTCAAACCCAATCCTTCTCCTGGGCCAAGCTCATCCATTTTGGCGGGGCCGGGCTGTTGATCGCCGCAGGCCTGGCCTACTGGCTCTGGAAGCCTCCCTCGCTGAACCCGATGGCGGACCCCCAGGCAGCCGAGGCCATGGCCCTGGTGCAAACCCACCGGGCTCGGCAGGCTCCCACCCTGCGGCAGGCGGTCACGGATCGGGTCCGGGCCATGGAGCAGCGCGGGCAGGGAGTGCGGGTGGGGGAATGGCGGGTCGAGAAGCAGCAGGGCCCGAGGGGCGAGTTCTACCTGGTCACGATCAACATCCGGGAGGAGGGGGCCAAACAGTGGTTTGAGCGGGAGTACGTCTGGCAGGTGGATCTCGCCAACCGTTCGATTGTGCCCCTCTCCATGCCGGCCGAAGATCTGATGCCTCTGGGCGAGGGAGGGCCGATGTCGCGCGGGGGCACTCTCTTCGGCCCGTGACTCAGGCCGGGCCGGTTCCCCACTCGGGCGGCAGCCAGATCCGGATGTCGTCCCCCTGCACCTCCACCCGGTGCCGCTCCACCGTGAACGCCGCGTTCTCCGGCCTCCGGCCGGTCCGCACGTTGAACTTCCACCCGTGCCAGGGGCATTTCACGACCTCTCCGTACAACTGGCCCTCGCCCAAGGGGCCGCCCGCGTGCGGGCAGCAGTTGTCCAGCGCGTAGATCGTCCCATCCACGTTGAAGAGCGCGATCATGAACCCTTCGGCTTCGACCGAGCGGCACTGGCCCGGCTTCAACTCGCTCACGCGCGCGACGGTCACGAATTTTCCCATCCGGAACGCTCCACTGGGCGGGTCAAGGGGCGGTAGTCTACTTGGATCGCCGGCTGGCTTCAAGGGCGAGCGGCGGGCCCGCCCGTCCGGCCGTCGGTGGCGAACGGCTTGATTTCACGGGAAAACTGTGGCATAGGGTAACGGCATCGGTTGTGCGAGTCTGTGGCTGATCCCATGTAGGGCCTTGATTCAGAGGAGCTTATGGAACTGACGCTCTTGTTGAATGCGACCTACGAGCCGCTCCGAGTCGTCCATTGGAAGAAGGCCATCACGCTCCTGTGGCAGGGGAAGGTGGAGGTCCTCGAGGTGTACGACCGGGAGATCCAGGGCATCTCGATCTCGATCAAGCTGCCGGCGGTCATGCGGCTGCTCAAGCTGGTCAAGCTGAAGGACAGCCACCGGGCGGTGAAGTTCTCGCGGATCAACATCTTCACGCGGGACGGCTACACCTGCCAGTACTGCAACCACCGGTTCCGGACCGAGGAGCTGACCTTCGACCACGTGACGCCGATCGCCAAGGGTGGCCGGAAGACCTGGGAGAACATCGTGACCGCCTGCTGGCGCTGCAACAACCGGAAGAGCGGGCGCACCCCGGAGGAGGCCGGCATGAGGCTGGTCCGCAGGCCCGTGAAGCCCCGATGGAACCCGGTCATCACGATCACGATCGGCATCCGGAACGCGCCGGAGAGCTGGCGGGACTACCTGTACTGGAACATGGAGCTGGAAACGGACCTGCCGGAGAGTTGAGCCGGTCGGCGGTCAGTAGGCCTTGTCGATCACGATCTCCACTTCCCGCGACCCCACCAGCATCGGGTTCTTGGGCGACTGACCCTCCAGATCGCCGGGCTGGGGAGGGCCGGCCTTTCCGTCCCGGTCGATCCGGGCCAGCACGTCCACCATCCCCCGCAATTCCGAGCCCTCGACCATCACGTCCTGATCGGTGATCTCGAACGGGACCGGAAACTGCGGACCCTCCACGCGCTTCACCGCCAGCGGTCGCGGCACGCCCTGCGGGCGGCGTACGATGATGAACAGCACGTCCGACGGGCCGACCTTCCCGGCCAGGTCCGGAGCGATCTTCACGACCCCCGCGACCACGCCCTTGCCCGCCGACTGCTCGCACCCGTGCGCGAGACCCATCCAGGCGGCAATCCCCGCCAGGAGGATGATGCCTCCCGCCATGCCGATGACTCTGAGCGTCTCCTGCTTCACCGTGACTCCTTCGTCTTCGTGTTCGCCCGATCAGGGCCGATGCGCGGGGGATTATACACCACTTTTTCCTGCGACGACGCTGGTGTATCATACGCGCCGTTTAGGAACGGTCACGAGCGGCACACTGACTGTCCGCCCGCCTATCCGAAGCGGGCGGCTGAAGCAAGCCTGGTAGGGAGGAGCCATGCCTGCGAATCCCGGGTTTCAACTGTCACTCGACGTCAAGGGCCGGAGTTGCGTGGTGGTGGGCGGGGACGACGAGGCGGCCGAGAAGGTCCAGCGGCTGCTGGACGCAGGGGCCAAGGTCACGGTGGTCAGCCCGACGCTGAACGAGACGCTCAAGAAGCTCACGGCCTCGGCCAAGATTCTCCACCGCGTGCGCCGCTTCCGCGAGACGGACGCTCAGGGGGCGGTCCTGGTCGTCAACACGCTGCGGGACGATCCGGACTTCTCCCGCTCGCTCCTGGAGCTGGCCCGGAAGGAGCGGTTCCTGCTCTGCTCGGTGGACCAGCCGGAGGCCTCGAACGCCTTCCTGCCGGCCGTGGCGCAACGCGGGCACCTGCGGATGGCGGTGAGCACGAGCGGCGTCTCGCCGGCCCTGGCCAGCCGCCTGCGGCAGAATCTGGAGCTGCTGTTCGACGAGGAGTTCCAGTCGTTCCTTGACTGGCTGGCGGCGATCCGCGACGAGACGAAGGAGGCGGAGCCGGACGCGGAGCTGCGGCGCGCGAAGCTGCGGGAGGCGGTCGAGGGGTTCAAGCTGACCGGCAAGCTCGACTATCCCCAGGCGTATTTGGAGGAGAAGCAGCGGAAGCCTTGACGGATTGACGATAGACCGATTGGGGGGGAGGAGAATGGTTCTGTTGGAATTCAGCATGTCCCCGTTGGGGAAGGGGGAGAGCGTCGGGCGGTACGTGGCCCGCTCGCTGGACATCATAGACAGAAGCGGCGTGGACTACCGGCTCAACCCGATGGGCACGGTCCTGGAAGGGGAGTGGGACGCCGTCTTCGGCGTGGTGCGGCAGTGCTTCGAGCGGATGAGGAAGGACTGCAACCGCATCTCCTGCACGATCAAGGTGGATTACCGCAAAGGCTACGAAGGGCGCCTCTCCGGCAAAGTCGCCAGCGTCGAGAAGAAGCTGAAGCGGAAACTCAGGACCTGAAAGACTGCAAGCCCGGCCTCGCTGACGAGGGGCGAAGGTCGGGGTGGCATGGCCGTTCGCTCCCGCACCTCCCGTCGCGACCTTTCCGGGCTTCAGCGAGCGGCAGCCTTCTGGAATTCCCGTCGCCGTGGTCAGCGACCACGGTGCGGTGGTCAGTTCCAGTTTTCCTACTCGCCGAAGCCTCGCCCTGTGCCTGCTACGCACAAAGACAGCTGACCTGACTTGCTCGGTTGACTTGGTGTACAGATGTGCATATAGTCAATGCCGTGGATGTGGAGTATGAATGGGATGACAGAAAGGCTAGGGCAAACCGTCGAAGACACGGCATTGATTTCGCGGATGCGGTGGCGGTATTCAGCGACGACCATGCTCTGACCATTCAGGATGAGCATGCGGGCGAAGAGCGATTCATCACGATCGGTGCGGATGCCCTTGGGTGCGTGCTCCTCGTGGTCTATACCTGGCGAGGAGATCGGATTCGGGTTATTTCAGCCCGAAAAGCGACGGGGTATGAACGGGCGCAGTATGAGGGGTAGAGGATGAGAAAACAATACGACTTCGGCCGGGGAAAGCGGGGAGCGGTGGTTCCGACCCCTCCGGGCAAGACGCGGATTACCATCAGGCTGGACGACGATGTGCTTGACTGGTTCCGCGGGCAGGTCCATGCGGCCGGCGGCGGAAATTACCAGACGCTGATCAACGTGGCGTTGCGCGAATACATCGCCCATCGGCACGAGCCGCTCGAAGACACGCTCCGGCGGGTCTTGCGGGAGGAACTGCCGAAAAAGAAGGCGGCCTCATAAATTAGGTGGGGCAGTACAGGACAGGCTTGCAAGCGCCTGTTCCCCGCTTCGCTTTCTCTCTTGCTCGGGTGGAAGGGATGGGCACGGAGGCGGGCGGCCTGGCGGGCGCGTGACGTCGGAAAGCCGAGAGGGTGCCGGGCGCCGCTCTGCCATTCCGATGAGGCGGCCGGCCAACAGTA
This sequence comes from Nitrospirota bacterium, assembly GCA_040757595.1. NCBI lineage: Bacteria > Pseudomonadati > Nitrospirota > Nitrospirota bacterium. Next base: position 12,615 of record JBFLWP010000011.1, read on the forward strand.
AGGCGTGGAGTCGCTGAAAGAGATCAACGCATCAGGCCGGCGCCGGAGCTGCCCGCCCTTCGTCACCCGAGCAATCTTTCCGAGCGGAAAAAGAGCGGCTCAGAATACGGAGAACTTGAAGTACTTGGTGGGGTTCTTCTTGACGTCGGCCACGAATTCTTCGACTTCGGTCAGCAGCTTGTCCGCCCGCTGATACAGCTCGTCCTGCGTGACGAGCTTCCCCATCGTCCCTTGGCCGTTCTCCACCTTCGCCAGCAACTGCTCCCCCTTGGTCGTCAGGTGGTCCAGCCGCTGGTAGAGGGTCGGGTCGGCCAGCTTCATCAAGGTGCCGTTCTGATTGTTCAGCCGGTCGGCGAGCAGCGTCAGCTCCTGCACGGCCTCGTTGGCCCGCGCGTACAGCTCCTTGTCCGCCATGAGCCTCCCGATCGTGCCCTGGCCCTTCTCGACCTTCTCCAGCAGCGCGACGGTCTTCTCGGAGGCCACCTCCAGGTTGCTCAGGACCCGCTTGGACTGGTCGTAGAGGGCCGGGTCCGAGAGCAGCTTGCTGGCCGTGCCCTGTCCCTGGGTGAGGCTGGCCAGGAGCCGCTGGAGCTCGTGGATCGCGGCGTTCACGTTCTCCATCGTCGCGGTGGCGCCGGCCGTGACGTTCGTGAGGTCGCTCTCCGCCTCGCCGATCAACAGGCTGCCGGGGGGCAGGGACGGTTTCGACGCGGTGCCGGGCAGGATCTCCAGGAATTTGTCGCCCAGCAGGCCCATGGGCCGGATGACGACCGAGGCGTCCTGGCGGATGTGCGGGGCCACGTCCTTCTTGACCGTGAACAGGATCTCGACCGTGGGCGCGTCCTTGGAGATCCCGATCCGGTGCACGTTCCCGATGTCCACGCCGTTCATCCGGACCGGCCCGCCGACCTTCAGCCCCTGGGTGTGAGCCACGACCGCGCGGAACGTCGTCTGCCTGGCGAAGAGCCCCATGCCTTCTTCCAGGTTCAGGATCATGGCCATCAGGACGGCCAGGGCCAGGACGATCACCAGGCCCACCTTCACCTGAGACCAATGGAGCTGGCTCTGGCGAGTCACGGCGCATCCTCCAACGTCGGCTGCCTGTCCGCATTCGGGGCCGGCGTCCATTCCTGCGGCAGGCTGCTCGGGTCCAGGAACTCCCGGACGGCCCGCTCGTCGCTGCTCCGGAGTTGCTCGGACGTGCCGTCGAAGACCGAACGTCCCTTCTGGACCATGACGATCCGGTCCGCAACCTCGTAGGCGGTGGGGAGGTCGTGGGTGACCACCACCTGGGTCACGCCCTTCTCCTTGAGCCGGGCGATCAGGCGGTTGACCATGCAGGTGTTGACCGGATCCAGCCCCGCGGTCGGCTCGTCGTAGAGCAGGACCTTGGCGCCGCTGGCCAGGGCCCGGGCGATCCCGACCCGTTTGCGCATCCCGCCGCTGAGCTCGGCCGGCATCTTGTCGAGGGTGTCCTCCAGCCCCACGAACCGGAGGCTCTCCTGCACGATCTGCTCGATCTCCTCGTCCGACAGGAGGCGCCGCTCCCAGAGACGATAGCCGACGTTTTCCCGCACGGTCAAGGAGTCGAAGAGGGCGGCGCCCTGGAAGACCATCGCCATCTCCTGCCGGACCTCGAACAGGTCCAGCTCGCTCAGGCGGGTGATGTCCCGGCCGCCCACGAGGATGGAGCCTTTGTCCGGTCGGTAGAGGCCGAGGATCAGCCGGAGGATCGTGGTCTTGCCCGAGCCGCTGCCGCCCAGGATGACCCGGGTCTCGCCCGACTGGACGTCGAGCGAGATGTCCCGGAGAACCATCCGATCCCCCAACTGCAGCCAGACGTTTTCAAGAGCTATCATGTCAACCAACAAGTCAGAAGTAGGAAGTATGAAGGATGAAGTGGGAAAACTTCCGCGTTCATACTTCTGACTTCATCCTTCCTACTTCATCCTTGCCTTTAAGAGAACGCCATGAACAGCTTGGTGATGAAGAAGTCGCTGGCCAGGATCAGGATCGAGGCCGAGACCATGGACTGGGTCGTGGAGACGCCCACCCCGACCGTGCCGCCCCTCGTGTTGAACCCGACGTAACAGCCCACCATCGCGATGATGAAGGCGAAGAAGACGGGCTTCACCAGCCCCATCACGATGTCCCGCTGGTGCAGGGCTTCGAAGGCCCAGGTCCAGTAGAAGTAGGAATCGATGGCCAGGTAGAAGCGGGCGATCAACCAGCCGCCCAGGATCGCGATCGCGTTCGTGATGATCGTCAGGACCGGGATCATGACCAGGCAGGCCGCGAGCCTGGTCGCGGCCAGCTTCTGGATCGGGTCTGTCCCTTCGGCCCGCAGCGCGTCGATCTGTTCCGTGACCGTCATCGAAGCCAACTCGGAGGCGATGCCCGTGCCCACCCGGCCCGCGATCATCAGGGCGGCCAAGACCGGCCCCAGCTCGCGGACGACCGAGGTGCTGATCAACCGGGAGACGTACATCGTGGCCCCGTAGGGCTCGAGCTGGACCGCGCCCTGGAGCGCCAGCACCATGCCGGTGAAGAGGCCGGTGAGGACGACGATGAAGAGCGAGCCGGCTCCGATCCGGTCCAGTTGCAGGACGAGGTCGCGGACGTACCAGGGAGGGCGCAGGAGCCCGGAGACGGTCCTGGCGCAGAGGAAGGTGAACTCCTGGATGACCAGGACGTAGCCGAACGTCTTCGAGAGGAGATTCACGGAACCTGTCTGCACGGGAGCCTCGCCGCCGAGATCCGCCTCGGCCCGCCATTATACGTCCGGAGCGCTGGGCGGACAAATTGGCGGGCGAGTGCGTCTCACCGGTAAACCCGCGTGACGCGGGTGCCGATCGCGCAGAGCACTTCGTAGGGGATGGTGCCGCGCCAGGCGGCCACGTCGGCGGCCGAGACCTCCGCCGTCCCCTGCCGGCCGATCAGGACGGCTTCGTCACCGGGTCGGACCGAAGGGATCTGCGTCACGTCCACCGTGGTCATGTCCATGCAGATGCGGCCGGCGACGGGGGCGGGGGCGCCGTGGATCAGGACGTGCCCCTGCTCCGACAGGGCCCGGCTGTACCCGTCCGCGTAGCCGATCGGGAGGACGGCGATGCGCGTGGGCCGCCTGGCGACGTAAGCGCGGTTGTACCCGACGCTCTCGCCCTCGGCCAGGGAGCGGACCTGCACGACCCGAGTGACGAGCGAGAGGACCGGCTTGAGGCTCGGCGCCCGGCCGGTAATCGTACCGGTCAGGTAGCCGTAGAGCATGATGCCGGGCCGGACGAGGTTGAACCGGGCCTCCGGGTAGCTGATGAGTCCGGCGCTGTTCGCCGCGTGGACCAGCGGAACCGACAGGCCGGCCGCAAGGAGTTGACTGAGCAGGGACCGGAAGCGGTCAATCTGGCGCCTGGTGTAAGCCGGTTCCGGACCGTCCGCGTCGGCCAGGTGGGTCATGAGCCCCTCGACCCGCAACGGGCCCTTGAAGAAAGGGGACTGGAGCAGGGCCGGCACCTGCTCCGGCTGGATGCCCAGACGGCCCATGCCCGTGTCCACCTTCACGTGGACCGGATAGGGCTCGAGTCTGGACCGAGCTTCCTTCACCAGCGCGTCGGCGACGTCCGGACTGTACAGGACCGGCGTGAGCCGGTGGGGAAAGAGCTGCGGGAACTGATGCGGCAGCAGCGCGCCCATCACGAGGATCGTGCCCTCGATCCCGGCGTCCCGGAGCGCGGCCCCTTCCTGAACGGTCGCGACGCCGAAACGGGTGACGCCCAGTTTGGCCAGGGTTCTGGAAACGGGCACGGCCCCGTGTCCGTAGGCGTCGGCCTTGACCACGGCGAGCACGTCGCAGCCGGCCGGCAGGTACCGGCGCACCTGGCCGAGGTTGTGGGCGAGGGCGGACAGGTCAATGACGGCGCTGGTCGGAGAGTGAGGGGGCGGGGAGGGGATGTCGGGCAAGGCCACGCGGGCTCCTAGATTTCGAGGATCTCCTCCTCCTTCTTCTTGAGGATCTGGTCTACGTGCTGGACGAACTGGTCGGTCAGCTTCTGGATCTCGGCCTCCGACTTCCGCAGGTCGTCTTCGGAGATCTTATGGTCCTTGTGCATGTGCTTGAGCTCGTCGTTCGCGTCCCGGCGGGCGTTCCGGATGTGGATCTTGGTGTCTTCCCCGTGCTTCTTGCACAGCTTGATCAAGTCCTTGCGCCGCTCCTCGGTCAGGGGCGGGATGGGGAGCCGGATCAGCTTCCCGTCGTTGGACGGCGTCAGGCCGAGCCCGGAGGCCTGGATCGCCTTCTCGATCTCCCGGATCAGGGCCGGCTCCCAGGGCTGGACCGTGATCAGCTTGGGGTCGGGCACCGACAGGTTCGCGACCTGCTTGAGCGGGGTCTGGGTCCCGTAGTAATCCACCTTGATCCCGTCCAGCAGGGCCAGCGAGGCCCGGCCGGTCCTGAGGCTCCCGAGCTCGCGCTTGAGATGCTCGATCGCGGCTTCCATCCGTTGCTGGACCTTCTGTTTTGTCGCGCCTGGCATGGCCCGCTCCTTCCGGGTTGACCCTTACCGGCTCGTGGCGGTCACGAGGGTGCCGATCCGGTCCCCGCAGACCACCCGCGACAGGTTGCCCCGCTCCTTCAGGTTGAAGACGATCAGGGGCAGGTTGTTGTCCATGCAGAGGGTGATCGCGGTCGAGTCCATGACTTTGAGGTTCTGGTTGATGATCGAGAGGAAGGGGAGCTCGGAGAACTTCTTGGCCTCGGGGTGGGTCACGGGGTCCGCTTCGTAGACCCCGTCCACCTTCGTGCCCTTCATGATCACGTCCGCGCCGATCTCCATGGCCCGGAGGACCGCGGCCGTGTCCGTGGAAAAGTAGGGGTTGCCGGTCCCGGCGGCGAAGATCACGACCCGCTTTTTCTCCAGGTGCCGGATCGCCCGGCGGCGGATGTAACCCTCCGCCAACTGCCGCATCTCGATCGCGGACTGGACGCGGGTCATGACGCCCTTCCGCTCCAGCGCGTTCTGGAGGGCGAGGGCGTTCAGCACCGTGGCCAGCATGCCCATGTAGTCGGCGGAGGCCCGCTCCATCCCGCTGGCGGTCGCCGCGATCCCGCGGAAGATGTTGCCGCCCCCGATGACGATGGCGATTTCCACGTCCATCAGGACGACCGCGCGAACCTCGTCCGCGAGGCTCTCCAGCACCGACGGCTGGATGCCGTAGCCCTGATCGCCGGCCAGGATCTCCCCGCTGATCTTGAGGACGATCCGCCGGTACTTGGGGACGTTCATTCGAGCCCCAATTGGTAGCGGGTGAACCGCCGGATCGAGATGTTCTCGCCGATCTTGGCGATCTTCTGCGCGAGCAGATCCTTGATCGTGAGGGTCGGGTCCTTGATGAAGACCTGCTCGAGGAGGCAGCTCTCCTGATAGAACTTCTCGAGCTTGCCCTCCACGATCTTGCCCCAGGCCGGCTCCGGCTTGCCCATCTCCTTGGCCTGCGCGAGGTAGATCTGCTTCTCCTTCTCGACCACGCTGGCCGGGATGTCCTCCCGCTTGACGTGCGAGGGGCTGGAGGCGGCGATCTGCAGGGCGACGTCCTTGACGAAGGCCTGGAACTCCTCGTTCCTGGCCACGAAGTCGGTCTCGCAGTTGACTTCCACGAGCACCCCGATGCGGCTGCCCGGGTGGATGTAGGCGGCGACGAGTCCCTCGTTGGTCTCCCGGCCGGCCTTCTTCTGGGCGGCGGCCAGTCCCTTCTGCCGGAGGTGCTCGATGGCCTTTTCGATGTCGTTGCCCGATTCCGCCAACGCCTTCTGGCAATCCAGGATGCCGGCGCCGGTCTTTTCGCGAAGCTCCTTCACGAGGACGGTGTTGGCTGCCATGCTGCGTGCGTGCTCCTCTCCGTTTGGGTTCAGGTCGTGGTGGTCCGGTGATGATCCCGCCGTGGCGCCTCAGGACGCCGGGGCGCTCTCCGCGCCCACCGTGACCGGCTGGGGAGCACGCATCTCGGCCGCGGGGATGGCCTCGGGCTTCCCCGCCTCGTCGCGCTGGGCGCGCAGGTGGGCGCCCTCGATGCAGGCGTCGGCGACGCGGGAGGCGATGAGCTTGATCGACCGGATGGCGTCGTCGTTGCCCGGGATCGGGTAGGCGATGCCGTCGGGATCGCAGTTGGTGTCCACGATCGCGACCACCGGGATGCTCAGCCGGTTGGCCTCCTGGACCGCGATGCGCTCCACGCGGGTGTCCAGCACGAAGACGCAGGCGGGCAGCGTGACCATGTTCTTGATGCCGCTGAGGTACTTCTCCAGCTTCTGCCGCTCCTTCTCCATCTGGCTGAGTTCCTTCTTCGTCAGCCGGTGTTGCGTGCCTTCCGCCAGCGTCGCCTCGAACTTCTTCAGCTTCTCGATGCTGCGCCGGATGGTCTGGAAGTTGGTCAGCATCCCCCCGAGCCAGCGCTTGTTGACGAAGAACATGTTGCTGCGCTTGGCCTCTTCCTCGAGGATGTCGACCGCCTGCCGTTTGGTCCCGACGAAGAGCACGGATTCTCCGGCCGCCACGGTGTCCCGAACGAAGGCGTAGGCCGTCTCGAATCGTTGCACAGTCTGCTGCAGGTCTATGATGTAAATGCCGTTCCGCTCGCCGAAAATGAACTTCTTCATCTTCGGATTCCAGCGGTTGGTCTGGTGGCCGAAGTGGACCCCGGCCTCCAGCAGTTCCTTGATCGTGATCGCGCTCATGCCTTCACCTCCTTCCTCATGCTTGCGGAGCACCCGCCTTGGCTCACACGGTCGATCTTCGAGCGCGACGGGCGAGAGGTCTTGCTCCCCTTATTCCCAAGCTGAGCAGCGTGCGTACACGCCAATGCGGATTTGGGTCAACGAGCCCCAGTTTTTCCCCGTTCGCCGCCCCCGGCTCGTGAGAGTCGGCGAACCACACAAAGGGTCAGAAAACTAACACGATTCTCGGTTCATTGCAAGCCGCCAGGTCCCGCTCAGGAGCGGTACGAGGCGTTGATCTTGACGTACTCGTACGAGAGATCCGTCGTCCACAGGCGCGCCGTCGCGGCGCCCCGGCCGAGGTCGATCGCGATCGTGAATTCCTTGCGCCGGATCACCCGCTCGATCCGCCGCTCCGCCGCCTGGCCGAGCCCGACCCCCTGCTTGACGATCGGGACGCCGGCGAACGCCAGGGCGATCCGGTCCGGATCGATCGGCGCGCCGGACCGGCCGACCGCGGCCATGATCCGGCCCCAGTTCGCGTCCTCCCCGAAGAGCGCCGTCTTGACCAGGCTGGAGGTGGCGACCGTCCGGGCCACCTGCTTGGCCTCCGCTTCGCGCTTGGCCCCGGTGACCAGGATCTCCACGACCTTGGTCACCCCTTCGCCGTCCCGGACCACTTGGAGCGCGAGCGAAAGGCAGGCCTCGTCCAGCAGGCGCTGGAACTCGGCGAACCCCGGCGAGCCCTCGCGCAGCGTCCCGTTGCCGGCCAGGCCGTTGGCCAGGCAGAGGACCGTGTCGTTCGTGCTCGTGTCGCCGTCCACGGAGATGCAGTTGAAGGACCGGGCGACGGAGCGTCGCAAGGCGCGTTGCAACGCCGGCTGGGCGACGGCCGCGTCGGTCGTCAGGTACGCGAGCATCGTGGCCATGTCCGGGTGGATCATGCCGGAGCCCTTGGCCATGCCGCCGACGGTGACCGTGCGGCCGGCGATGCTGGCCTGCAGCGCGATCTCCTTGGGCTTGAGGTCTGTCGTGAGGATGGCGCGGGCCGCCGCGCTCCCGCCGCCACGGCTGAGCCGCCGCACCAGGAGCGGGACGCCCCGGCGGATGCGTGCCATCGGGAGGGGCTGGCCGATGACGCCGGTCGAACCGACGAACACGGTGCGCGGGTCCGCCTCGATCCGCACGGCGACGAGACGCGCCATCTCCTCGGCGTCGGCCAGCCCCCTGGCGCCGGTGCAGGCGTTGGCGTTCCCGCTGTTGACGAGGATGGCGCGGCCGACCCCGCGCTTGAGGCGCAGCCGGTCCGCGATCACCGGCGCGGCCGCGACGCGGTTCGTCGTGAAGACGCCGGCGATCGGTCCCGCCTCCTGCGAGACGATGAGGGCCAGGTCCGGGATCGGCGGCTTCTTGATGCCGGCGTGGATGCCGGCCGCCAGGAAGCCAAGCGGAGCGGTGACGCCCCCGCCGGTCTTCTTGAAGCCGGACCGGGTCATGCCGGGCGGGACGGGCGGAGCCTCGGATCGGCAGGCCCGAGCGTTGCGGATGGGTTCACGGATAGACTCCGGGGGCGGTGAGGCCGGTCTCTTCGGGAAAACCCAGCATCAGGTTCATCGCCTGGATGGCTTGGCCGGCCGCTCCCTTGACCAGGTTGTCCAGCGCGGCCACCGTAACGACCCAGTTGCTGCGGGGATCGACGAACACCGACAGGTCGCAGAAGTTCGACCCCCGCACGTGCCGCGGATTGGCCGACGCGTCACCGTCCTGCAGTCGGACGAATCGCTCGCCCTTGTAGAAGTCCCGGTAGAGGGCCCGCAGCCGGTCCCGGTCCATGGGCTCACGCAGCCGGCTGTAGGCGGTGCTGAGAATGCCGCGGTTCATGGGAACCAGGTGGGGCGTGAAGGCCACCCGGATCGGTGCGTGACGTTCCTTCCCGTGGGCGGATCGCCCGCGCGCAGCCTTGGCGGCGAGCCGGTTCAACTCCTGCTCGATCTCCGGGATGTGCCGGTGCAGACCGATCTTGTAGGCTTCGAGGGCCTCGTGGGCCTCGGGAAAATGGTAGGGGAGCGAGGGGCTGCGGCCGGCGCCAGAGACGCCCGATTTCGCGTCGATGACGAGCGTGTCCGGCCGGATCAGCCCGTTGGCCGCGAGCGGGGCCAATTGGAGGACGGCGGCCGTCGGGTAGCAGCCTGGCGAGGCCACCAGCTTGGCGGTCCGGATCTCCTCCCGATGCAGCTCGGGCAGGCCGTACACGGCCTCCTTCAGCAGATCCCGGCTGGTGTGGGGGGTCTGATACCAGGTTTCATACTCGGCCGGGTCTTTCAGGCGATAGTCGGCGCTGAGGTCCACCACCAGCTTGCCTGCATTCAGGCACGCAGCGGCCGGAGCCAGAGACTTGGTGTGGGGCAGGGCGAGGAACACCAAGTCGGCTCGCGCCGCGATGGCCTCCGGGGCCAGCGCCTCGAAGGACAGGGGCAGGACTGAGGCCAGGGACGGGAAGACGGAGGAAACCGGGCTGCCGGCGGACTTCTCCGAGGTGACCACCGTGATCGTCACGCGTGGGTGGCCGACGAGCAGGCGCAGGAGTTCCCCGCCCGTGTAGCCACTGGCCCCCGCCACCGCCACCTTGACCGGCTCCGTCCGTTTCGCCATCCGGTTCACCTTCGGACATAAAAAAGGGAAGGCCGGAGGCCTTCCCTTTTCGCGTTCGTGGAACAGCCCCGCGCCTTAGCGCTTCGAATACTGGAAGCGTTTCCTCGCGCCCTTCTGTCCGTACTTCTTCCGCTCCTTCACGCGGGAGTCCCGCGTCAGGAATCCCTCCTTCTTGAGCGGCTCCCTGAGAGAGGGGGTCAGGGCCACCAGCGCCCTGGCGATGGCGTGCCGGAGCGCGCCGGCCTGGCCGGTCGCCCCGCCGCCGCAGAGCGTCGCGCTCACGTCGTACTTGCCCGCGAGGCCGGTCACGTCGAACGGGGACTGCACCAGGGTTCTCAGAGACGGCCGCGGGAAGTAGTTCTCGAAGGAACGGTCGTTGATGGTGATCTCGCCGCTGCCCGGAGAAAGCCACGCCCGGGCGATGGCGTATTTGCGCTTGCCGGTTGCGTACTGAGTCGCGACTGCCATGCTGGTCTGCCTCCTTCTCTCACGCTCACAGGGTCAGGGGTTCCGGACGCTGGGCTTGATGCGGGTGGTCCGATCCCGCGTAGACTTTCAGCTTTCTGGCCATCTGCTTGCCCAGCGGGGTCTTGGGCAGCATCCCCTTGATCGCCCGCTCCACCAGTTCGGTCGGCTTCTTGGCGTGGAGGTGCTCGGCGGTGACGGACTTGAGGCCGCCCGGATACCCCGTATGGTGGGTGTAGGTCTTGGTCTTGAACTTGGGGCCCGTCAGGGTGATCTTGCTGGCGTTGATCACCACGACGTGGTCGCCCGTGTCCACGTGCGGCGTGAAGATCGGCTTGTGCTTGCCGCGCAGCAGGAGCGCCACGCGCGCAGCCAGCCGGCCCAGGGTCTTGCCGTCCGCGTCCACGAGGTACCACTTTCTGACGATGTCGGTCGGTTTCGCGAGATACGTGCTCATCGGTCGAATGCCTACCTTTCTCCGTTCCCGTTGATCAGGCTTCGTGCTGTTCCGAGTTTTTGGCTTCAAACTTGTCCAGCCACGCGTCCAGGTTTCCCCCGCCCCGCTGCTTCAGGACTTCCCGGGTCGCGAAAATGGGGCTGCGCATCCGCAGCGCCAGCGCGATCGCGTCGCTGGGCCGGGCGTCAACGGCCCGCTCCACCCCGCGGGCGTCGAGGTACAGGGTCGCGAAGTACGTGTTGCTCTTGACGTCGGTCACGACCGCCCGGGTGACCTTGATGTTCAGATGGCCGGCAACGCTGCGCATGAGGTCGTGGCTCATGGGCCGCTGGGGCTCGTTCCCGTCCAGAGCGAACTTGATCGCGGTGCCCTCCGCGGCTCCCACCCAGATCGGCAGAATCTCGGCGTTCTGCTCGTCCCGCAGGATGACGATCTGCGTGTCCGTGTTGGGGTCCGGCACGACGCCGTGCACTTTCAACTGGACCAGGCCGGCGTGGGCCATTTGATCTTCACCCATGCACTCGCTCCGCCTCGAAGTTCGCTTCGGACGATCCCCGCTCCCGTGCTCGACTCCGGAGGGCGGGGAACGTGGGGACGGGACCTGTCAACGGGAAGAGCTACAGGATTGCAGTTTCGACCCACCCTCGGTCTGCGGACCGGCCCGGCCGCCGCGGCCGGCTGCGTCACGCGTCATACTTGCCGAAGTCTTCCGGCTTGAGGTTCTCCAGCCACTGTCCCAGTTCTTCCGACGCCTGCTTCCGGATCACTTCCTCCTTGGCGAAGATCGGGGCGTTGGCCCGCAGCGCCAGCGCGATCGCGTCGCTGGGCCGGGAATCGATCGCGAACTCCGAATCCTCGCACATGAGGTGGATGCGCGCGTAATAGGTGTTGTCCTTCAAGTCCGTGACCACGACGCTGATCACCTTCGCGTCCACGGTGTCGAGCAGCGCCTTCATCAGGTCGTGGGTCATCGGCCGTGGAGGCGCGACGTTCTCCAGGGCGAAGCTGATCGCGCTCGCCTCCGATTTGCCGACCCAGATCGGCAGCATGTCGTTGGTTTCTTCGTCGCGGAGCAGCACGATGAACGCGTTGTTGTAGGGGTCGAACATCAGACCCCGTACTTTCATCTGCGTGAGCATGGAACCCGTCTCTCGCGCCTGCCTCGCAACGGTTTTCACCAGCGTTGACGAGCCAATCTACCATTGATCTTCGCGGGTTGTCAACGAAACCGGAGCCGCGTCCGACGCGCCGGAGCCTACGGAAGATTGGTGCGATCGAAGGCTTGGCCGGAGATCGCCGGAGAGGCCAGGCAGGCCAGGCGCAGCAGCGCGGCGGCGGGCACCGACGGGTCCTGCAGTCGCGCCGGCTCCTCCTCGGGGTAGGCCTCTGCGCGCATCGCGGTGCGGGTCCCGCCAGGGTTGAAGGTCATCGCGACGACTCCGAACGGCGCCAGCTCTTCGGCCAGCACCTGGGTGAGGCCTTCGACCCCGAATTTCGCGACTGCGTAGGCGCCCCAGTTCGCCCGGCCCTTCCGGCCGACCGAAGAGGAGAGCGAGATGATGCAGCCGCTCCGCTGCCGCGCCATGATCCTGGCCGCCTCCCGGCACAGGTAGAAGGTGCCGCTGAGGTTGGTGCGGAGCACGGTCGCCCAGCCCCGGAGCGGGTAGTTGGCGACCGGCATGCGGGGCCCCAGGACGCCCGCGTTGTTGATCAGAAAATCCAGGCGACCGTGACGCCGCACCGTGAACCGGACGAGGGCCCGCGCCTGGCTGGCCGAGCCGATGTCGGCGACGCGGCCGGCCGCGTCGCCGCCGAACCGCCTGATGGCGGAGACCGTTGCGTCGAGCTCCCGTCTGGTCCTGGAGCAGAGCACCACGCGGGCGCCCTCTCTCGCAAACAGCTCGACCGTGGCCCGTCCGATGCCGCGGCCGGCCCCGGTGACGAGCGCGACCTTGCCGGCCAGGCGGGCGCTGCCCGCCTGTCGGCTCACGGCCGGGCGAGGCCGGGACGGTCTGGCTGGCGAAGAGGTGACGGGCGGTTGGGCGGGACGGCGAGACAAGGCGAAGGCGATGATGGGGAGGACGACGCGACGGGTTACTGGACGGGCCTGTAGTTCTCCTGCACCTTCGTCGTGTCCACCGCTTCTCCGAGCTTCAGGAAAGACCGCATGTGCTTCTTGACCAGCTCGCGGCCGTTCTCGTCGCCCAGGTTGATCTGGTATTCGTTGATCACCATGACCCGCATATTTTCCCATTCTTTCCAGCAGGGCCTGCACACCTTGGCTTTGATCTCCGCCTCGAGCTTGCCCATGAAGATCGGGTCGGTGATGGCCTCCGCTGTCTTTCCGCACTTCACGCACTGGATTGTGGCCATTGACGGTGCCCTCCCGCTCTGATACGCATCAGGATGAAAACTGGCGCATTGTAGCACCGGCTTTTGCAGAAAGGGAAGGGGGTTATGACCCGTTGACGCTCCCTGAGGATCGTGCTAGTAAGGGGGCGCGGTCGCTGGCCCGGATGGCGGAACTGGCAGACGCGCCAGACTCAAAATCTGGTTCTCGCAAGAGAGTGGGAGTTCGATTCTCCCTCCGGGCACCAACAGGCGGTCTAACCCGGCCAGGGACCTCCGGGAAATGGTCTTGACAGGGTCGGGGCAATTGGCCTATAGTTCGGCCTGTTCACGTCGAATATCGGCACTCGTTCAGGAGCTACCACGGTTTCGTCGTTCATTATCCATACTCTCACTCACAAGGAGGCAGCACATGCGTAAGGCATTTTTGTTCGGAGCAGTGATCCTGCTTGCGGGCTCCCTCGGTGTGGCGGTGGCCCAGGAGCGTCTGCCCCAGAACTCCGGGTTCGGAACCGGCGTCGGCGAGAGCTCCAGCGTCGGCTCGCGCTCCCAGATTTGGGACAAGAACGCGCTGTTGGAGCGGCTGTCGCAGCCTGAGACGGTCTATGGCCGCGTGCTCGCCATTGACCTCCCCGGCAAGAAGCTGCACCTCGAGACCGGCGGCAGTTCGCACGATGAAGGGCGGACGGGAACCGGTGCGCTGTCGTCGCTTACGCTCTATCTGGATTCGGAATCCAACATGGACCAGCTCCGGGTGGTCAATGCCGGCGACGACGTGACCCTCCAGGTCCGCGAGGAGACGACCCAGTCCCAGCCCTACGGGACCGGGCGGAAGCTGGTGCGTGAGATCACCGTGCTGCGCGGCAACGAGAAGCTGGCCGGCTTCGGCGGTCTCGGCCAGCGGCCGAACCCGACGACCGAGCGTGGGATCGAGACCAACTCCGGCGGGGTGACCGGCGGGACCTATGGCGCGCTCCTGCCTGGCGAAGTGAACCAGGCTCTGGGCTTCACCAGCACGATCGGCGAGGTCACCGGCGCGGCTCCTTGCTGGAACTGCGATCCGCAGCCGGGATGGGGCGACAACGGCAAGGGGAACCGGTCGGACTACGGTTCTTCCGAGAAGCCGTCCCTGGTGAAGGGAATGGGAGGGACGAAGTAAGTCCCTTCTTCAAGCCCCTCTTTACATCGATTCAGCAACGCGGTGGCGGCTTCGGCCGCCACCGTCGTTTCTGGCCCCATCCGCCTTCCTTGCACGCTCCCGTCTCGGTCTGTTAGAGTCCTGCCCGTGGAAACGAAACTCAACAGGTCCGCCCCTCCCCGCGAGTCCGGGGAGCTGCAGCCGGATGCGGAATTGGATCTGCGGGGCGTGATCTGTCCCTACAATTTCGTCAAGACGAAGCTCAGGCTGGAGACGATGGAGCCGGGGCAAATCCTGGCCGTGATCCTGGACGACGGGGATCCGATCCGGAACGTGCCCAGGAGCGTCAGCGACGACGGTCACACCGTGCTCCGACAGGAGCCGTTCGCCAGCGCCTTCCGTGTCATGATCAGGAAACGGACCGGCGCTTGACCGCCCGCCTCGCCCGCCGGGCCGGCTTGGTCTTTCGAGCCGGCCGCTTCCCTTCGACGACGATCGTGACCTCACCCGTGAAGGGCCGGTCGGTCGCCTGCGCCAGCAGGTCCTGGGCCGTGCCCCGCAGGAACGTCTCGTGCGGGGTCGTCAGATCCTTCGCGAGCGCGAGCCGGCGGGGTCCGAAAAGGGCGCGGACCGCCTCGAGCGTCCCCCGCAGCCGGTCCGCAGATTCGAACAACACGAGCGTGCGAGGCTCCCCGCGGAGCGAGCGCAGCAGCCTGCGTCTGGCCGAGCGGGATTTCGGCATGGCTGCGTGGAACAGGAAGGCGTCGCAGGGGAGTCCGGAGGCGGAGAGGGCGGCCAGGAGCGCGGAGGGACCGGGGATGGGAACCACGCGGATGCCGGCGTCGAGCGCGAGCCCGACCAGGAAGGAGCCGGGATCGGCCACCAGGGGCGTGCCCGCGTCCGAAACCAGGGCCACGCTCCGGCCCTCTCGCAGCGAAGCGATCAGGACCGGGGCCTTCGTTTCCTTGTTGAGGTTGTGATAGCTGGTGACCGACGCCTCGATACCGTACCGATCCAGCAGCAATCTGGTCTGCTGCGGATCCTCGGCGGCGATGATGGCCGCCTCCCTCAGGACCCGCAAGGCCCGGAGCGTCACGTCTTCCACGTTGCCGATGGGGGTGCTGACGAGATAAAGGGTGCCGGCCATGCCGCAGAAAGACGTTCACCGGTGCAGAAGCCAGGTGCGGTCGGCATCCTACTGCCAAGGGCAGGGAAAGTCCAACCGGCTGGGCCTCTGAAGCCCGGGGGACGGACCGTGCGCGCCTTCGGAACCCCTTGGAATTCCTTGACGCCCTCGATTTCTTCTCGCTATAATTCCGCACTTCGGCGATTTTTTTCCGTTGGAAAGTTGCGAGGATAGGAGCGCATGCCGGCCCTGTTCTTCCTGACCACGATCGTCCTCTACCTGGCGGGAACCGCCTTCTTCCTCGCGTACCTGTTGCGCCGGTCGGAAGCCCTGTCCAAAGTCTCGCTGGGCGTGACCGGGGTCGGGTTCGTCTCGCACACGTTCGCGCTGCTCGCGCGGATGATGGAGCGCGGGCACGTCCCGCTCTCCAGTTTCCACGAGGCCATGTCGTTCTTCTCCTGGGCGCTGGTGCTCGTTTTCCTGCTCGTCGAGTTTCGCCACCGCATCCACGTCCTGGGGTCTTTCATCCTCCCGCTCGCCTCGATTTCGCTGTTGTCCGCCGCAGCCCTGCCCCAGGAGGTCCCGACCCTGCAGCCCATGCTGAGCACGGTCTGGGTCCACGTGACGCTCAGCATGCTGGGCACGGTCGGTTTCGCGGTCGCGTTCGTGGCCGGCATCATGTACCTGATTCAGGACGGGTTGCTGAAGTCGAAGCGGTTCAACGTGCTGTACGCCAAACTGCCGCCCCTGGACTTTCTGGATCGCTTGAACCAGCAATCCATCGTGATGGGGTTCCCGCTCTTGACGCTGGGGATCATCACCGGCGCGATCTCCGCGGAGTTTGCCCGGGGATCCTACCTCAATTGGAATCCCGAGCAGCTGTGGGCGCTGGTGACCTGGGTGTTTTATTTCGTGGTGCTGCTGGGACGGCTGACGGTGGGCTGGCGTGCCAAGCGGGCCGCCTATCTGACCATCATCGGGTTCGCCGGAGTGGTCCTGACCTTCATCGGCGTGGTGCTCAAGGGCCACGGGCCGGTGGTTTGACGCCTAGTTATGAACATCATCGCGGTCGGGCTCAGCCACAAGACGGCACCGGTCGAGGTGCGCGAGATGCTGGCCGTCCCGGAGAGCCGGCTGGGTGAAGCCCTGCACCGGCTCTGCGGCTATGCCGGCATCGAAGAGGGGCTCGTGCTCTCCACCTGCAATCGGGTCGAGGTGTACGCGGTGGTGGAGGACGTCGAGACCGGGTACGCGCGCGTGCTGGAGTTCCTGGCGGACACCCACCTGTCCCTCTCCTCCGAGCAGTTGACGCCGCACCTCTACTGGCACACGGACGACCGGGCGGTCCGGCACCTGTTCCGGGTCGCGTCGAGCCTGGACTCGATGATCGTCGGGGAGCCCCAGATTCTGGGCCAGCTCAAGGACGCCTTCGAGGCCGCGCTGACCCACAAAGCCAGCGGCGTCATCCTGAACAAGCTGGTGAAGAAGGCCATCTCGGTTGCCAAGCGGGTCCGTACCGAGACCAAGATCGCCGAGGCGGCCGTGTCGGTCAGCTACGCGGCGGTCGAACTGGCCAAGAAGATTTTCTCGAATCTCGGCGAGAAGACCGTGCTGCTGGTGGGTGCGGGAGAGATGGCCAAGCTGGCGGCCCGGCGCCTGGTCAGTCACGGCGTCCGGCGCGTGATGATCACGACGCGCAACCCGCACAGCGCCCTCGATCTGGCCAAGCGGTTCGACGGGGTGTCGATCCCGTTCGAGGAGTTCCGGCGGGAGATGGCGGAGGCGGACATCGTCCTCTGCTCGACCGGCGCGTCCCAGTACCTGATCCGGGCCGAGGACGTCCAGCAGGCCGTGCGCCGGCGGATGAACCGGCCGATCTTCCTGATCGACATCTCGGTGCCGCGCAACATCGAGCCGTCGGTCAAGGACATCGACAACGCCTTTCTGTTCGACATCGATGACTTGGAGCTGCACGTCGAGCAGAACCGGGAGGAACGGCGGCGGGAGGCCGGGAAGGCCGAGCGGATGATCGAGGAAGAAGTCGACGTGATGCTCCAGTGGCTCAAGTCTCTAGAGGTCACCCCGACGATCGTGGCCCTGCGCAAGCGGGCGGAGGAGATCAAGCAGGCGGAGGTCGAGAAGGCCATGGGGCGCCTGACGGGTCTGTCGCCGCAGGAGCGGACCACCGTCGAGAGCCTGGCGTCGGCTATCGTGAACAAGCTGCTGCACGGCTCGCTGGTGACCCTAAAGGCGGAAGCCCAATCCGACAACAGGGCCCTCTTCATAGAGGCGGCCAAACGGTTCTTTAATCTGGACCAGGCCCCGTCGTCCAGGGGCGCGGAGGACGTCGCGGCTTCCGATCTGTCCGTGGATTCCGGCCGGGCCGCCGATCCGGTCCCGCTGTCCGACTATTCTGCCGGCGAGTCGGAACCGGAGCAAAAAACTTCCCGCCGCGCAGGTGGACCGTGAAGGGTCCGAAATATTTTACCTGTCCCAAGTGCCGGCACCGGTACCTGGGCCATGATCCGGTTCCCGACTGTCCCCAGTGCGGATACGACTACCGGGAGCAGGAGGGGTTCCGCTGGGACGTGCTGGTGTACCTGCTGGTCATCATCAGCCTGGTGAGCTTCACGTTGGTGGCCTCCTACTACCGCGGGGTGATCGGCGGGCCGCCGCGCCCGGCGGCTTCGGCGCAGGACGGCGGGGAGAAGCTGCCCGGATCGGGCCCCGCCCCGTTTCAAAGCCCCTATCACGAGCGGGGACGCTGACAGCCGTGGCCGCCGTGACGACGAGACGCTCTTCGCTGGTGATCGGCACCAGGGGCAGCCGCTTGGCCCTGTGGCAGGCGGAGTGGATCCAGGCGCAGCTCAAGACCCTGGCTCCCGACCTGGCGGTGACGTTGCGGACGATCAAGACCTCCGGAGACAATATCCTGGACGTGCCGCTGGCCAAGATCGGCGGCAAGGGGTTGTTCGTCAAGGAGATCGAGGAGGCGCTCCTGCGTGAAGAGATCGACCTGGCGGTGCACAGCATGAAGGACGTGCCGACCCAGCTCCCCGAAGGCCTCGCGATCGTGTGCGTGCCGGCTCGCGAGGACCCGCGCGACGCGCTGATCGGACGGAACGGGCTGCCGCTCGCCGGCCTGCCGGAGGGGGCGCGGGTGGGGACCAGCAGCCTGCGGCGGCAGGCGCAACTACTGCATCACCGGCCGGATCTGACCATTCAGATGCTCCGGGGCAACCTGGACACGAGGCTGCGCAAGCTGGGGGAGGGAGAGTACGACGGCATCATCCTGGCCGCGGCCGGCCTCCGGCGCATGGGCTGGCTCGACCAGGTCACCGACTATTTGCCCTTCGACATCTGCCTCCCGGCGATCGGCCAGGGGGCCCTGGGCCTGGAGGCTCGGAGCGGCGACCCGTTCGTGGGCGAGCTGGTCGGTCGGCTGGAGCACGGACCGACCCGCACGGCCGTCACGGCCGAGCGGGCCCTGCTGGAGCGGCTGGAGGGAGGCTGCCAGGTGCCCATCGCCGCCCATGCGACGGTGGACGGTGGGACGCTGGTTCTGGACGGGCTCATTGCCAGCGTGGACGGCAAACGGGTGATCCGGGACCAGGTGCGGGGCGTGGTCTCAGAAGCCCGGAGCCTGGGACTCGGGCTGGGGGAGCGGCTGCTGGCCAGCGGGGGCGATCGAATCTTGAACGAGATCTACGGCAGGGCGTGAACGTATGACGAGGGCATCGGGAAAGGTCTATCTGGTCGGCGCCGGCCCCGGCGATCCGAAACTGCTGACCCTGCGCGGGCGCGAGTGTCTCGAGCAGGCGGACGTGGTGCTCTACGACTATCTCGCAAACCCGGCGCTGCTGGACTACGCACCGGCGCAGGCGGAGCGGATCTACGTCGGCCGGCGCGGGCGTGGACGGTATCAGGATCAGCGGGACATCAACCGGCTCATGATCGAGAAGGCCGGGCAGGGGAAGGTCGTCGTCCGTCTCAAGGGTGGGGACCCGTTCGTGTTCGGGCGGGGCGGGGAGGAGGCCGAGGCCGTGGCGGCGGCGGGAGTCCCCTTCGAGGTCGTCCCCGGAGTCACGTCGGCGGTGGCGGCGCCGGCCTATGCGGGCATTCCGGTCACGCATCGGACGCTGGCCTCCACCGTCACCTTCGTGACTGGGCACGAAGACCCGGCCAAGGGAGAGGAGACGCTGGAATGGCCCAGGTTGGCCTCATCGCGGGGGACCCTGGTTTTTTTGATGGGGATGAAGAATCTGCCGGCGATCGTGGAGCGGCTTCTGGCGGAGGGACGACCGGGGGGGACGCCGGTGGCCTTGATCCGGTGGGGAACCAGAACCGGCCAGCGAACAGTCGTCGGGACCCTGCACGACATCGTCGGGAGGGCCAGGGCCGCGGCGCTGGAGCCGCCGACCGTGATCGTCGTGGGGGAGGTGGTCCGGCTCCGCGAGCAGTTGAACTGGTTCGAGACGCGGCCGCTGTTCGGCAAAAGGGTGCTGGTCACGCGGGCGAGGGAGCAGGCGGGGGAACTCTCCGACCTGCTGCGCGCCTATGGAGCGGAGCCGGTGGAATGTCCGACCATCCAGATCGTCCCGCCGGAGGACTGGCGCGAGCTGGACCGGGCCGTCGAGGAACTGGCCGACTATCACTGGCTCGTCTTCACGAGCGTCAATGGCATCAAACCGTTCATGGACCGGCTGCACGAGCTCGGCCGGGACGCCCGTGCCCTGGCGGGGTTGAAGCTCTGCTGCATCGGTCCCCGGACGGCCCAGGAACTGGCCCGATACGGGCTGCGGACCGATCTGGTGCCGGCGGAGTTCCAGGCCGAGGGGCTGATCCAGGCGCTCGCGGCGGCCGGGGTCGCCGGCCGGCGGGTCCTGATTCCGCGCGCGGCCGTGGCGCGCGAAATCCTGCCGGAGCAACTGAAGGCCGCCGGGGCGGAGGTGCGCGTGGTGACCGCCTATCGAACGGTCCTGCCGACGGTGGACGTTGCGCGGGTCAAAGATCTGCTGAACCGGCAGGAGCTGCACGTGCTGACCTTCGCCAGCTCCTCGACCGTGCGCAACTTCTGCCGGTTGTTCGACGGGCGCGGGGAGATCAAAAAGCTGACGGCCCAGTCCGTGGTGGCCTGCATCGGGCCGGTCACGGCCGGGACCGCCGAGGAGGAAGGATTGACGGTCGCGGTCACGGGGGCGGAGAGCACGATTCCCGCCCTGGTCGAGGCCGTCGTCCGGCATTGTTCCCGGCAGGGGGAGGCGGTCCGCGTCGGCTGAGCGGTCGTCAGACGTATGCAGATGCGCAGGAGCGGCAAGCGACGTCATCGAACTGTTGATTGCTGAACGGAGGAGAGCATGGTTCCAGTGAAATCGTTCATGGTGCCGGCGGAGAAGTTCGTGAAGGTCGATCGGGATACGGACGTGAAGAAGGCGGCCCAGATCATGCGCGACCGGGACATCGGCAGCCTGTTCGTCACGCGCAACGACGCGATCATCGGAATCCTGACGGACACGGACATGGTCCGGCGGGCGGTGGCCGCCGGCGTGGACACGACCAAGACGACGGTGGAGCAGATCATGTCGGCGCCGATCGTGACGATCGAGGAGAACAAGACGCTGCTGGACGCCAACGACCTGATGGCGCGCGAGCATCTGCGGCACCTGGGCGTCACGAAAGACGGAAAGCTGGTGGGGATGATCTCGGTTCGGGACTTGGTGGTCTTTTTGACGAATTTGCCCAGAAAGTAGGCGTGGGGCGAGAGACGAGGGGCCGCTCTGACCACTGGCCTCTTGCCCCTTGCCCCGCGCCACCTGAGAGAACGCATGGCCTTTCCCCGACACAGGCTCCGCCGGTTGCGGCAGAGCGAGCCCCTGAGGCGGATGGTCCGCGAGACGAAGCTCTCGCGAGCGGACCTGATCTACCCGCTCTTCGTCGCCGAAGGGCGGGACCGGCGGCAGGAGATCGGCTCCATGCCGGGCCAGTTCCGCCTGTCCACGGACCTCCTGGTCAAGGAGGCGGCGGAGGTCAAGCTGCTGGGCATCCCGGCCGTGATCCTGTTCGGCGTCCCGGACCGGAAGGACGAGCGGGGAACCGCGGCCTACGATCCCGACGGGGTGGTCCAGCGGGCGGTGCGGGCTTTGAAAGACCAGGTGCCGGGGCTCGTGGTCGTCACGGACGTCTGCATCGACGAGTACACGACGCACGGCCACTGCGGCCTCGTGCAGGACGGCAAGATTCTCAACGACGCGACACTCGACTGTCTGCGGGCCATGGCGTGCACCCATGCGGAGGCGGGAGCCGACATGGTCGCCCCGTCCGACATGATGGACGGGCGGGTGGGGGCCATCCGCGACGAGCTGGACCAGGCCGGGTTCACCGACCTGCCGATCATGGCCTATTCCGCCAAGTTCGCGTCCTGTTTCTACGCGCCGTTCCGGGAAGCGGCCGACTCGAGCCCGAAGTTCGGGGATCGCCAGTCCTATCAAATGGACCCGGCCAATCTGCGGGAGGCGCTGCGCGAGATCGAGCTGGACGTGGAGGAGGGGGCGGACATCGTCATGGTCAAGCCGGCCCTGCCGTTCCTCGACGTCATCGCGGCGGCCCGGGCCCGCACGACCTGCCCGATCGCGGCCTATCAGGTCAGCGGCGAGTACAGCATGATCAAGGCGGCCGCCCGCGCCGGGTGGCTGGACGAGGGCCGGGCGATGATGGAATCCCTGCTGTCGATCAAGCGGGCGGGGGCGGATCTGATCCTGACCTATTTCGCGAAAGAGGCGGCCCGGCTCCTCGATGAGTAGCGCATGAAGGTCACTCGCGGGCTCGCCGACCACAAGCGGGTTCCCTATCCGGTCCTGACCATCGGCAATTTCGACGGGCAGCATCGCGGGCACCGGGCGCTGCTCGAGGCCGTCGTGCGCACGGCCGCAGCGGCCGGCGGAACCCCGATGGCCCTCACGTTCGATCCGCATCCGGTCAGGGTGCTCGCCCCGGCCGTCGAACTCCGTCTCCTGACCACGGTGGAGGAGAAGCTGGCCCGGTTCCAAGAAGCCGGGATCGAAGAGGTGCTGTTCCTCGAGTTCACACAGGAACTGGCCGCCCTGGAACCGGACGAATTCGTCTCGCAAGTGCTCAAAGACGGAATCGGCGTGCGGGAGCTGTTCGTCGGGGAGCATTTCGCTTTCGGGCGCGGCCGGGTCGGACGGGCGGCCGACCTCGTCCGCCTCGGGGAACGGAACGGCTTCCGCGTCCACGCGGTGCCGCCCTTCCGGATCGACGGCGAAGTGGTGAGCTCGACCCGCATCCGCACGCTGATCCAGACCGGGGAGGTGCGGGCGGCCGCGGCACGCCTCGGGCGGTTCTACGAGCTGGAGGGGACGGTCGTAGAGGGAGCGCGACGGGGACAGAAGATGGGGTGGCCGACGGCCAACCTCCGGCTCCCGCCGGGCCGGGTGATTCCGGCCGACGGCGTCTATGCGACCGTGACGGTGTGGAACAGGCAGACCTTCGACTCGGTGTCTTATATCGGCACGAGGCCGACGTTCGGCGCAGGCGAGCGGCTGTTGGAAGCCTATCTGCTTGATCAACGGGTGGACCTGTACGGGCAGGGCATCCGCGTGCAGTTCGTCGAGCGTTTGCGTGGCGACCAGACCTTCCAAAACGCGGACGAGCTGTCGGCCCGGGTCGACCTCGACGTGGCCTTGGCCCGGGAGGCGCTGGGGGCCAGAGCCCGCTTGACGGCGGAAGGGTGAGAGAACCTTGTGAGCAGCTCCGTGGGCATGAAAACCGGTCTAGCCTCCTTGGAGCGTCGCGTGGCCGAGACGATCCGGACGAAGCGCCTGTTCGAGCCGGGCGCCCGGCTCCTCGTCGCCGTCTCCGGCGGCCCCGATTCGGTCGCGCTCCTGTCCATCCTGGTGAGCCTGGCTGAGTTCTGGGATCTCCGGCTCCAGGCCATCCACGTCAACCACGGCCTGCGGGGCGCGGAATCCGAGGAAGACGCTCGATTCGTCCAAACCCAGTGCGAGCGACTGAAGGTCCCCGTCCTCTGCGAGCGGATTCTGCTGAACCGGGCGAAGCGCCGTTCCCTTCAAGAACTGGCACGCGAAGCCCGATACGGAGCCATGGAACGGGCGGCAAGGGACTTGGCCGTCGATCGGATCGTCCTGGGGCACACGGCCGATGACCAGGCGGAGACCGTGCTGCTCTGGATGATCCGCGGCGCCGGCACCACGGGGCTGGCCGGAATTCCTCCGGTGCGGGACGGGCTATTCGTGCGTCCGCTCCTGGACGTCACCCGCGCCGAGATTCTCGCGTATCTTGGGGAACAAGGACTGGCCTTCAGGACCGACAGCAGCAACTTCAAGCCGGTCTATCTGCGGAACCGAGTCCGCCATGAACTGTTGCCGGTCCTGAAGCGGTTGAATCCGGCCATCGTCGAGGTCCTCACGAGGCAGGCCGAGATCCTGCGGGAGGAGGATCTCTGTCTGGAGCGGTGGGCGGCCGATTCTTCCAGACAGGTGAGCCGGCGAGAGGGCGCGGGGGTCACCCTCGATCGATCTTCCCTCCTCTCCTTGCCAGTGGCGCTGCAGCGTCGGATCGTGCGGGCCGTCATGCGCGAGGTCGGCGGAGCCAGGCGGGGGCCGAGCTTTTCTTCCGTCTCGGCGGTGCTCGATCGGATTGCGGCGGGACGATCCGGGAACCGCCTCATCCTGTCCGGGGTTCACGTCACGCGCGTCCATGACCGGATCCGGTTCGAACCGGCCGCACGCGAGGCGGAAACAATCCGGATTTCGGGGAAACCCGACGGGGGCGTGGTGCTGTCCCTGCCAGTCCCTTCCAGCCTTTGCTGGCCCCCGACCGGCCAGCGGGTCGCGGCATTCCTGCGGGATGCGGGAGAGCCGGAGCCGGGCGGAACAGGGGCCGGACCGGGGAGCAGAGCGCTGCTCGACGCGGATCGGCTCTCCCTGCCGCTGACGGTCAGATCGTGGATTCATGGCGACGCGTTTTGTCCTTCAGGGATGGGAGGAAAGAAGAAAAAGCTTCAGGATTACTTTACGGATATGAAGCTGTCCCGCCGCGACCGGGCGACGGTGCCCCTGATCACGGCGCCGGAGGGCATCCTGTGGGTGGGCGGCTACCGGGCGGATCACCGATTCCGCCTCACGCCCGGCACGAAGCGGGTGCTGGTTCTGGAGCTGGGGGGCTCATCAGGGGGAAGGAGCGAGTGACGATGGAGCGAATCTTCGGACGTCCGATCGTGACCCAGGAGGAGATGCGCGCGCGCATCAAGGAGCTCGGCCGGCAGATCACCGCCGACTATGCGGACAGGGACCTGATCCTGGTGGGGGTTCTCAAAGGGGCCTTCGCCTTCTATGCGGACCTGGCCCGGGCGATCCGGGTCCCGCTGCGGGTGGACTTTCTCGTGGTCACCAGCTACGCCGGGACGAAGCCGACGGGCAAGGTCAAGATGGTGACCGACCTGACGGAGGACATCGCGGGGAGGGATGTCCTGTTGGTGGAGGACATCGTGGATTCGGGCCTGACGGTCCAGTACCTGGTGAAGACCCTGTCCAAACGAAAGCCCAAGTCGATCAAGGTCTGCGCCCTCCTGAGCAAGCCGGCGCGGCGGCAGGTGGACGTGAAGGTGGACTATGTCGGGTTCCAGATCCCCAACAAGTACGTCGTCGGGTACGGGCTCGACTATCAACAGAAATACCGCAACCTCCCGTATTTGGCCGTGCTGGACACGGTGGACGACGAGGGACAGGGGTTCTGAACTTTATTGTCAGGCTCTCGATGTCTGTGTTAGAATTCAGCGGCTTATTCGATTTTCCCGACTTGGCGGGCGCTGAGGAGGCGTGCGGATGAATTCTCGGGCCAAGAATCTCCTGTTCTGGGTGGTGGTGGGATTGTTCATGATCCTGCTGTTCAACCTGTTCAGCGTGCCCACCCATACTCCCGAAGAGGAAGTCATCTTCAGCGAGTTCATGGCGCAGCTCGACAAGGGCGAGGTCACCAAGGTCACGATCAAGGCGAACCACATCAGCGCGATCCTCAAGGACGGCACCCGCATCCGCACCTACTCGGCCGACTATCCGGACATGGTGAAGGTCCTGCGGGAGCGGAACGTCCAGATCGAAGCCAAGCCGCCGGACGAGAATCCCTGGTACATCACGTTCCTGGTCACCTGGGGGCCCTTCATCCTGTTCCTGGGGCTCTGGTTCTTCCTGATGCGGCAGATGCAGATCGGGGGCAACAAGGCCCTCTCCTTCGGCAAGAGCCGTGCACGCATGCTGACCGAGGAGCGGAAGAAGGTCACCTTCTCCGACGTGGCCGGCATCGACGAGGCCAAGGAGGAAGTGGCCGAGATCATCGAATTCCTGAAGGACCCGCGCAAGTTCCAGAAGCTCGGCGGCCGGATTCCCAAGGGCGTCCTGATCGTCGGGCCTCCGGGGACCGGCAAAACCCTGTTGGCCAAGGCGATCGCGGGGGAGGCCGGCGTGCCGTTTTTCAGCATCAGCGGGTCGGACTTCGTGGAGATGTTCGTCGGGGTCGGAGCTTCGCGCGTCCGCGACCTCTTCGAGCAGGGGAAAAAGCACGCGCCCTGCATCATCTTCATCGACGAGATCGACGCCGTGGGGCGGCTGCGCGGGGCCGGGCTCGGCGGCGGCCACGACGAGCGGGAGCAGACGCTCAACCAGTTGCTGGTGGAGATGGACGGGTTCGACACGACCGAGGGCGTCATCTTGATCGCGGCGACCAACCGGCCTGACGTCCTGGATCCGGCGCTGCTCCGGCCGGGGCGGTTCGATCGCCAGATCGTGGTCAACCGTCCGGACTTGAGGGGCCGAACCGAGATCCTCAAGGTCCACACCAAAAAGGTGCCGATCGCGGAGAACGTGGAACTGGAGAAAATCGCGCGCGGCACGCCCGGCTTCTCCGGAGCAGACCTGGAGAACCTCGTGAACGAGGCGGCCCTCTGGGCGGCCCGGCAGAACAAGAAGGCCGTGGAACCGACGGACTTCGAAATGGCCAAGGACAAGGTGCTGATGGGCGCCGAGCGCAAGAGCATGGTCCTCAGCGACGAGGAGAAGCGGATCACGGCCTACCACGAGGCCGGCCATGCCTTGATGGCGAAGCTGCTACCCGGTACCGACCCGGTCCACAAGGTCACGATCATCCCGCGAGGCCGTGCCTTGGGCGTGACCATGCAGTTGCCGGTCGACGATCGCCACAACTACTCGAAGGAGTTCCTCTACAATACGCTGGCGATCCTGCTGGGCGGCCGGGTGGCCGAAGAGCTGGTCCTGAAGCACATCACGACCGGAGCGGGCAACGACATCGAGCGGGCCACCGACTTGGCCCGGAAGATGGTGTGCGAGTGGGGGATGAGCGAAAAGCTCGGTCCCCTGACCTTCGGCAAAAAGGAAGAGGAGATCTTCCTCGGGCGCGAGATCGCGACGCGGCGCGATTTCAGCGAGCAAGTCGCCATCGAGATCGACCACGAGGTCAAACGTCTGGTGACCGAGAACTACGACCGCACCACGCGCATGCTGACCGAGCACATGGCGACGCTCAAGGCCCTGGCGGAGGCCCTGCTCGAGAAGGAAGTGCTCGAGGGGCACGAGATCGATCAGATCATCCAGCAGACATCGGTCCCGCAAACCGTTCCAGCCTAGCCGGCGGCTCTGCGCGTGAGCCGGCGCCGACCAGAGAGCCCGTCTCGCGCGGTCCGGCCGGTGCCGGCCTCCACGGTCGGCGGTCGTCATGAGTGAGTCCACGATCTCTCCTTCCGCTTCCGGCCCTCGGTTCCGTGCCAGAGGGCGGTTCCTTCCGCTTGAATCCCCCCTGATCATGGGAATTCTGAACGTGACGCCGGACTCGTTCTCCGACGGGGGCCTGTACCAGGACCCAGCCGCGGCGGTCGAGCGGGCCTGCGCCATGGTCGAGGAGGGGGCCGACCTAGTCGACATCGGAGCCGAGTCCTCCAGGCCAGGATCCGATCCGATCGGGGAAGACGAAGAGATCCGTCGTCTCCTCCCGGTCGTCAGGGAGGTCTGTCGCCGGATTTCGGTGCCGGTCTCGATCGATACGACCAAATCCCGCGTGGCCCAACTGGCGCTCGACGCGGGGGTGTCCATCATCAACGACATCAGCGCGCTCCGGTTCGATCCTCGGATGGGGCCGGTCGTGGCCGAGTCGGGAGCGGGGCTCGTGCTCATGCACATGCAGGGGACGCCCAAAACGATGCAGCGGGCGCCGGAGTATGCGGATGTGGTTGGAGAGGTCCGCACGTTCCTCCTCGATCGAACGAAGGCTGCTCAGCAGGCCGGCGTCGAGCCGGAGCAAATCCTGCTTGACCCGGGAATCGGATTTGGCAAAAATCGGGAGCACAATCTCGCGCTGTTGGCGAGACTCGACGACCTCGTGTCCGTCGGTCGCCCGATTCTCGTCGGAGTTTCCCGCAAGGCTTTCATCGGGCAGGTGCTGAACCGTCCGATCGAAGAGCGACTGATGGGGACGGCGGCGGCGGCGGCGGTGGCAATCGTGCGCGGAGCGAAAGTCGTGCGAGTGCACGACGTCCGGCAGATGCGGGACGTGGTCACGATGGTGGAGGCCATACGAGCCGTCAGCCACCAGCTTCCGGCGCTCAACTGAACGCCGGCGGTTGGATCCTGATTGATGCGCAAGGAGAACGATGAGGAATCTGTTCGGCACTGACGGGGTCCGCGGCGTCGCCAATCTCGAACCCATGACCAGCGAGACCGCGATGAAGTTGGGTCGGGCGGCGGCCTATCTCTTCAAGCGGCGCTCGGGCCGGCACCAGATCGTGATCGGCAAGGACACGCGGCTCTCCGGGTACATGCTGGAGTCGGCGCTCACGTCCGGCATCTGCTCGATGGGCGTGGACGTGCTGCTGGTCGGGCCGATGCCGACCCCCGCGATCGCGTTTCTGACCAGAAGCCTCCGAGCCGACGCCGGGGTCGTGATCTCCGCCTCCCACAATCCCTATCAGGACAACGGCATCAAGTTCTTTTCGAGCGACGGGTTCAAGTTGCCGGACGAGTTGGAAGTCCGGATGGAGCAGTTGATCACCTCCGGCGAGATCGAGCACCTGCGTCCGACGGCGGACGAGATCGGCAAGGCTTACCGGATCGACGATGCGGAGGGACGGTACATCGAGTTCGTCAAGCGGTCCCTGCCCCGGGACATGGATTTCCAGGGCCTCAAGGTCGTGATCGATTGCGCGAACGGGGCCGCGTACAAAGTTTCGCCCAAGGTGTTCCGGGAACTGGGCGCGACCGTGTGGGTGATCGGGGACGGGCCGGACGGGACCAACATCAACGCCGACTGCGGCGCCGTGCATCCTGAACGTCTGCAACAGTCGGTGCGGGACCATCAGACCGACCTTGGCATCGCTCACGACGGTGATGCGGACCGGGCGGTTTTCGTGTGCGAGCAGGGCCGGGTCGTGGACGGCGACCACGCGATGGCCATGCTGGCCCTGGACCTGCACGCAAGGGGTCTCCTCAAGCGCGCCACCGTGGTCGGCACGGTCATGAGCAATTTCGGCCTTGAACTGGCCCTCGGAAAGGCGGGGATCAGGCTCGTGCGCACGGCGGTCGGCGACCGGTATTTGCTGGAGCGGATGGTGGCGGAGGGCTACAACTTCGGAGGCGAGCAGTCGGGGCACCTGATCTTCCTGGACCACAATACGACGGGGGACGGGCTGATCACGGGCCTGCAGATCCTGGCCTTGATGAAGCGCACCGGCCGATCCCTGTCGGACCTGGCTCGCTGCATGAGCGCCGTGCCTCAGGTCCTCCTCAACGTGCGGGTCAGGGAGAAGCCGGACCTTGCCGGCCTGCCAGACCTGCAGCAGGCGATTCGGGAGGGCGAGTCCAGGCTGAACGGCGCCGGGCGCGTCCTCGTCCGGTACTCGGGCACCGAGCCGTTGCTGCGGATCATGGTCGAAGGAGAGGAAGAGGGGTTGATCCGTTCGGTCGCCGACGACCTGGCTGCCGCCGTCCAGAAGCGGCTCGGCTGAACTCCGGTTCGATGTTCCTCCCCTCAATCGCGGCTTTTCTCGTCGGGCTGGTTCTCGGCGCCTTCCTTCCGTACCTTCCGCTCCTGATCCTCAGTCTGGCCATCCTCGCGTCGGGCGCCTCGACGATCCTCGAACGGGTCGGGCGCCTCACGGTCCGCCTGGGCGTCCTTCTCTGCGCCAGCCTGGCCGCCGGAGTCCTGTACTGGACGGTCTTTGCCTGGGCGACGGCCGGTTCTCCTCTCGCGGAGGTGGCCGGGCCTGACCCGGTGCTGGTCGTCGGTCAGGTGGTTGAGCCGGTCCGGTACGCGCCGGACCGCGCCATCGTGGTCCTGGACGTGCGCGGGCTGCGG
Organism: Nitrospirota bacterium; assembly: GCA_040757595.1. NCBI lineage: Bacteria > Pseudomonadati > Nitrospirota > Nitrospirota bacterium. The sequence goes on from JBFLWP010000011.1 coordinate 41,905, forward strand.
AAGGCTGGCCAAGGGGAGGCTGCCGGCGGGGGGCAGCAGGCTCGGGGGCGGGTCCGTTTGACCTGGCGGGAGCCGGACCTGACGCTGAAGCCGGGAGATTCGGTCTCGTTCACGACCCGCCTTCGTCCGCCGTCCGGCACGGTGAATCCGGGCGGCTTTGACTACGGGGCGTACCTGCGGCGGCAGGGCGTCGACGCGGTCGCGTTTCTCGCCGGTCCGGGCCAGATCGTGCGACGGCCCGAAGATCCTGCCTCGCTCAGATGGGGGCTCTGGCGGACGAGCGAGGGGTGGAGGGCGCAAATCCGCCGGGCCGCCATCGCAACGCTCCAGGGGCCGGCCCTCGGCATCTATCTGGGGATCATCGTCGGAGACTCGGGATACCTGACCCAGACGGTGCGCGATGCCTTCATGGCCACGGGCACCGTTCACATCCTCTCGATCTCCGGATCTCACCTGGGATTGATCGCGTTTCTGTCCTTCTGGATCGTCAAGGGTGCGTGCCGGTTGCTCCCTGCCTCGTGGTTTCTGGCCTTGACCCGCCGGGTGACGCCGACCAGGTTGGCCGCTGCGCTCACGGCCCTGCCGGTCTCGTTTTACACGCTCTTGGCCGGGGCGGAGGTCGCCACGGTCCGCTCCCTGATCATGATTCTGCTGTTCCTGCTCGCTGTCTGGCTCGGCCGCGAAGAGCAACTCGTCCTGACCCTGGCCTTTGCCGCGCTGATCATCCTGCTCCACGATCCTCGCGCGCTCTTCGACATCTCCTTCCAATTGTCCTACTGCTCCGTGCTCGCCCTGGCGCTCGTGTTGCGCTGGCGGGTGCGGCGGGACGAGGCCCCGGCTGCCGACTCCTCGGGGACCAGCCGCATGGCCAGGTGGCTGCGCGGATATGGCTGGATCACCGGCGGGGTGACGCTGGCTACGGCGCCGCTCGTGGCCTACCATTTTAATCAGGTTGCCTGGCTGGGGCTGGTGGCCAACCTGATCGTGGTGCCGCTGGCCGGGTTCCTGCTCGTTCCGCTGGGGTTGGGCTCCGCCGTGTGGATCCTGTTGTCGGGGCGGGAGTCGTTGGCGGCCGGATGGCTCAACCAGACGTGCCTGGATCTCCTCTCCCAGGTCGTCACTTGGATCGCGCGCGTGCCCGGCGCCGAATGGCACGTGGCCTCGCCGGCGATCCCGGCCGTGGCGGCCTTCTACGTGATGCTGGCTTTGGCTTTGCGAACGGCCGGCAGCCAGACGATCCGGGGGATCAGCACGCTGGGCCTGACTCTGTTGCTCGGTTGGTGGATTTGGTCGCCGCGCCCTGCGTCGGACGGCGACACGGTACGGGTGGCCTTTTTGGACGTCGGACAAGGGGACGCCTGCGTCCTGGAACTGCCCGACGGTCGGGTGATCCTGATCGACGGAGGCGCCGTCCACGAGACGCTGGACATGGGACGGGCTGTGGTCGCGCCATACTTGTGGGACCGCGGGATCAGGTCGCTGGACGCCGTCATCGGCACGCACCCGCAGCTCGACCATGTGGGAGGCCTCGCCGGGGTCTTGCGTAGCTTCCGGGTGAGCCGGTTCTGGAGCAACGGGGTCCAGCGGAACGAGCCGTTTTACCGGCGGCTGATGGAAGCGCTCCGCGATCGCGGAGTGTCCGAGCGGGTGGCGGAATCGGGACAGGAGTTCCTCGATGAAGGGCCCTGCCGGATTCTGGCACTGAACCCGCCGCCACGTTCCGGCGGGAACCTGGTCGTGGAGAGCGGCTCGGCGCTCAACAACCTTTCGATCGTGACGAGACTGGACTGCGGTCCTCACTCGTTTCTGTTTACCGCCGACGTGGAGGCGGAGGCGCTGGCTCGCTTGCTGGCCCGCCGGGATTCCAGTCGGGCCAGGGTCCTCAAAGTTCCGCATCACGGGGCCCGAAGCTCCCTGGACGAGCAGTGGATCGAACGGTCTGGAGCGGAGGTCGCAATCGTCTCGGTCGGAAGCCGCAACCCCTACGGACATCCTGCCCCAGAGGTGTTGACGGCGTATGAAAAACGGGGCATCCGGATGTATCGGACCGATCGAGATGGAGCGGTGACGGTCGTGGCGAGGCTTTCCTCCTCCCCGTTTGAGGTTCGTCGGGCCAGAGAGCTGGTTCCCCGGCCAGTACCGGTCAACCGCTCGATGTGGATCGCCGAACGTGAGAATCTGCGCCGGTTCTGGGAGCAATGGCGGGGAACTATCTGACTAGACAGGAGGTTGACGGCGAGGCTTGACATCCCTTGGATTCTCTCCCAGAATGGCCCCGGAGAAAGCCCATGCCCATGCCAAGGCGGCCAAGGGTCTCCGGCTCGATTCGCAGTAATTGGAAGTTCGCGCTTGGGCTCGTTGGGCTCTGCGCGGCCGTCGCGTTGGGGACCGCGATCGCGACTCAGGGGTTGGAGACGCTGACCAAGCGTTTCTCCCTGGCTGTCAAGGCGATGGGGAATCCGTCCGCGCTGAGCGCGGAGGAAAAGGCCGAAGTCAAAAAGATGATTAAGGACAAGCGTTCAGCCAAAGAGCTGTACGACAAAATGTCTCCTGCGGAGCGCGAGCGGGCCAAGCAACAGTTTGACAATCTGAGCGAGGAGCAGAAGAAACAGTACCGCGAGATGTTTGGCAAATAAGAGATCTCCCGTACATCTTCACCGGCTGCTCTTGGTTTTCCCGCCTCCTTCCCAGCACATTTCGATGGCCTTGCCGGCGTGGGTGCCCCCGCCGTACCGCCGCGCTTGAAATTCGCGTTAGAAGTGTGGCGGCGGTTCTGAACGCGCAATTCTCGGCCGCCGATTGCCTTCAAAAAGATCCCTCCAACGACAGACGCCATCAATTGCTTCGGGGATGGCTCCCGAAAAGATGCGACCTTTGAGCAAGCGGGGGCATGACAATTCCGCATGCTTTTGGAGGGATTTTTGTTTGACGTTCCAGCAGGTTGCGTGTATGGTAAGGGTAATCCTTGCAATCGTGTGAGGTATTACCACGTGATCCCCTCGAATGCCAAACTGCTCCTGCGACACCCCCTCCCGAGGAGAACCCGCCCCCGGACTCTCTTTGAGAAATTACGTCACTGGAAACGAAAGAATCTCCGAATTATTTTCCTCGCCTTGTGCCTTTCCACCGTCGTAGCCGTCGGAATCCATTTTGCCAGTATTGTGGGGCGAATATACAGTGGGCTGCTGATTCTTCAGGCCCGGTATTATGTGCCCAAAGATCACGAGCGCCAGCGCTACAATCTGGAGAAGATTTTACGCCAGGGGCAGTAAATGGGTGCTTTGGCTGCGAGTGCCAGACCGAAGAACAGTTCTCGCAGGAGCCGTACGATGAGGCGGCACAACAGCTTTTCCAGGGTCGCGAAAGACAACTGGAAGTTCGCCCTTGGGCTCGTCGGGCTCTGCGCCGTGGTTGGTTTGGGTGTGTCAGTGGCCACGGGAGGGCTTGAGGGAGTCGTCAAGCGCGCCACCCTGGCACTCAGGGCGGTTGAGAATCCGAACCAGTTGTCGGCTGCCGAAAAGGCCGAAGTCAAGAAGATGGTCAAGGATAGACGCTCTGCAAAGGAAATGTACGACAAGTTGTCTCCCGAGGAAAAGGAGCGGGCCAAGAACACCTTCAACGCGCTCAGCGAGGAGCAGAAGAAGCAATATCGGGACATGTTTGGCAGATAGCGGGCACCCCAAGGGGCGCTTTCCTACCAGCGGCTAGATGGTGTCCGTTTTTCTTCTTCCTTCACGCCTTCCGGTTTTCCCCGTCCTGACCGGAGTTGACCCTTTACCTGAATCGAGAGTCTTTCGCAGGCGGGCTATCCACAACCGCCTGCGGAGCGAGGAGCCACCGAAACCGGATATCCTAGCCCAACGCCCGCAGAACAGCGGTCCGACCACACCCAACACGACGGGATCAGCAGCAGCGCCTTCAGAGCCCTCGGGCGGGATCAAGGGCTTGCCCACCAGCCCGGTTGAGCATCCGAGTGAAAATCTGCTCTCGCATCCTGGGCCGCTGCTTGCCAGAACGACGAGAAGATGATACGAACGTGCCCCAACGGCCCCCATGGGGCAGGCGAGAATCCCGCACCGGGCCGGGTCAGATCGCTATGCCTGACGTGATGCATTCTCAAGTTTCCGGTGTCTTCTGCGGCCGGGCCTCTGTCTGTCGTTGCGGCGGCGGCACGGGTGAGGGCCTGTGAGCAGACCGGTTCGCCCGGCGATCTTCTGCCTGCTCGGCATCCTGCTTCTCGGTCCGCACGACGGCTTGGCCCAGACGAAAGGGGCGGAGGCACCTAAGAAGAAGCCCTCGGCCCAGGCCAAGAAACTGCCTCCTTCGGCCTTGCTTGAGCGGGCGCGCGGATTCGAGTCCCAGCAACGGTACGATCAGGCCGTCGCCGCGTACCGCGACTATCTGGTCGTCCGTCCCCAGGACGACGAAGCCCGGACATCGCTGGCGGCCATCCTCACTCAACAAGGAAAACTCGACCAGGCCGCCACGGAGTACGAGACCGTCCTCTCCCGACATCCCGACTTGATTCCGCCGGCCCTGGCCCTGGCGGCGATCAGGATGCAGCAGCAGAAATTCGCGGCAGCGCAGCGGGCGTACGAGCAGGTCCTGCGCCTCGATCCGGCGAATGGGGGAGCACGGCGGGGGCTGGCGGACGCCCTGCGCGCCAGCGGCCGGTCCGCTGAAGCCCTTCTGCACTACGAACTCGTGTACCAGGCCACCAACGACCCGGTGATCGCGGATATCATCCGGCAGATCAACGACGAGCTGAAGCAGGCCTTGGGCCCAACTACCAGCCCCCAGCTCACTCCCGAACAAATCCTGGAGAAGGCGCATGCGGCCGAAGCGGCCCAACAGTATGCGGAAGCCGCGACCGCCTATCGTGAGTATCTGTTCGAACGGCCGAACGACGACACGGCCCGTCAGGCTTTCGCGCAAATCCTCGCCTCGGAAGGCTTCTTCACGGAGGCGGTCAAGAACTATGAACGGCTTCTGGCCAACCATCCCAACGATGTCGAGTTGCTCCTCGCCTTGGCCAGGCTCTCCATGTGGCAGAAGAAGGCGGGCGCGGCCCGCAGCTATTACGAAGAGGTGCTCCGTGTCGACCCCCGCAACCTAGAGGCCAAACGCGTGCTGGCGGAGGTCGCCTATTGGGCCCGGGAATACGGGGAGGCGCTGAGCTATTACGACGACATCTATGCGGCCACCAGGGACCCGGAGATCGAGAGGCGGATCCGGGAGATCCGCCGGGAATTGCTCCCCTCGCCCCAGGCGATGATCGGGCCCTCCGAACGGGCCCTCCAGCTCCCGTTTCGCAACTATGTCAAGCTCGGATACAGTCATTACGCCTACACCAATGGAGTGCCGGATGAAAAAAGCGGCCAGTTGGAGCTCGCTCACGCCTTCGGAGACCAGACTGCGGTCATCCGCACGGAGCTCATCAACCGCTTCCACCGCGAGGATCTGCTCACGTCTGCCAGTTTCTACAGTCCGCTCTGGAAGCGCGCCTGGGGCGCCTTCGACGGGTCGTTCGCCGCGAACCCCGCCTTTGTCTCGAATTTTTCCGTCGGCGGACAGTTCTCGCAGGGGCTGGGGCTCTTCCACGAGTCCCTCTCGTTTCTGGAGACCGGGATCGGCTACCGGCACATGACCTACAGCTACAAGTCCGCGAACACTCCGAATCTCTCCACACCCGCGATCGAGGTCGACGTCCTGACCCCGAACGTCACCCTGTACCTGCCCTTCGACTTGTGGCTGACCGAGAAGCTCACCTACGTTCCGCAGACGGGCGCCGCGACCTTGACCTCCCAGTTGACCTGGAGGCCGGGCGAGCGCGTGCAGGTCTACGCCTCCGGCGCGTTCGGCACCTCCGGCGAGCGGCTCGTCGCCTTCCAGGATTTCACTCGGGCGGAGACCCGGAGCTACCAGGGGGGCGTTATCTTTCCCATCTGGGGGCAGGTTTCAGGGGAGTTCAACGGCTTCTACGAGGACCGTGGATTCCTCTACATTCGGCGCGGCGGGTTCTTCAATCTGATTTGGCATTACTAGCCAGGTGGCTGAAAACCCCTTTTGCCGCCGGAGAGACAGCGGATGCGGGAGACCGTGGAGAGGGGATCAAGCAATCCACAGGATGTTCAAAAAGGATGCCAATGTTGTTACAGCATGCAAGGCGGGTGTAGGCGTTTCTCCGCCGGCCTGTTCGCCTCTAAGCGCCATCACGACCCTCTCGCCGTGCGGGCGTTTTCGGCTGGCCGACTGTCCCAATATCCTGGTCCCGCCTCAGGTTCGGTGAGCGCGTTAAACCGAACCGATCGCTTGAAGTGGTTGACAAATCATGACTTTGACGGCACAATGTGCCACAATTCGGCTCAGGCTATCCACAACGGGCACAGACGTGCATTACGAATCGTACTGGGGTCTGAAGCTTTCACCCTTTGAGAACGTTCCGGACCCAAAGTTTTATTTTCCTTCCCCGAAGCATGAGGAGGGGCTGCACCGGCTTCTCTACGGGGTCGAAGCCCGGAAGGGTGCCATTCTGCTGACCGGCGAGATCGGTTGCGGAAAGACCACACTCAGCCGCCAATTCATTCAGCACCTTGCGCAAGAACGGTATGACACGGCGTTGATCGCCAATCCCTCCATTGATGCGCAGGAGTTTCTCGGCGAGGTCCTGTATCAGCTTGGAATGGCCTCCAATGGCTCCAAGCTGGACCGGCTGCACCGGCTGAACGAGCACCTGCTCGACAATTTGAGGCAAGGGAAGGACACCATCATCATCGTGGATGAGGCCCAGGCGATCACCGACGACACGGTCTTTGAAGAACTCCGCCTGCTCCTGAATTTTCAGCTGAATGACCGGTTTCTTCTCACCCTGATTCTCCTCGGCCAGCCTGAGTTGAACGAGCGGCTCAATGCCCTTCCGCAGTTTGCCCAACGCGTGGCCATTCGTTTTCACCTGCCGGCATTCGATCTTCAGGAGACCACGCGATACATTGAGTTCCGACTCAAAACTGCCGGCGCCGACGCCCGGCCCATATTTTCCTCTGAGGCCGTTGACTTGATCTTCAAGCACTCCGGAGGCATTCCTCGGAACATCAACACCCTGTCGGATCTTTCTCTTCTCACCGGCTGTCTTGAGCGCAAAGCCCAAATCGATGTCACCATCGTCACCCGCGTCGTGGCGGATTTCCGGATAGGAGACCGGAGTGGTACGGCTCACTGATCTGATCAGAGGAACCAAGAGCCCTCCCGAGGAGGAGTCAGCGGAAAAGAAGGCCGCCGAAGAAGCGGCTCCCTCCAAACCCGCCCCTCCGCCGGAGCCGGAAGCTCCACCCGCGATCCAGCTCAAGGCACTCAGGGAGCAGGTCTTACGGGAAGCGGCTGAGGCCCCTCCGCCGCCGCCACCGCCTCCTCCGGCTGAAGTGCGGAGCGTGGAGTCCCGAACGGCCGCCTGGGCCTTGCCGCAATCAGCCGCGCCAGCACCGGCGCCGGTCGGGACGGTCTCCTACGAAAGGTCCGTTCCGCCCTCGAAGCCCGAGCCAGCGCCGGGAGTTGATTGGTATGCTCAAGCCGAATCGGTGCTTGAGGCGATCGCCAGGGCAGTTCGCCAAGGCCGGCCGTTTTCCCTCAGTGACCTCTCGCAAATCGCCAGCGGCCTGGTGACTTCCCTGGCGCAGGACGACCGCCTCCTGGTTCGGGCGATCTCCCACCAGAGCGGTTCCTCGCTGATCGGGAACATGGTGCATGTCGCGATCTACGCGGTCAAAATCGGCATGGGGATGGCGTATCGCCCGGACGAATTGGTCAGGTTGGCGCTGGCCGCGCTGGTGCACGACCTCGGCATGTTCCGTCTGCCCGCGCCCTTGCTGGAGCAACAGGGGCGGTGGTCGCCGGAGCAGATCGCGATCATGCAGCGGCATTCACTGCTCGGCGAAGAGCTGTTGAGACAGATGGCGCCGGACCAGCCGTGGCTGGCCGAGGTGGTCGGCCAGGAGCACGAGCGGGTCAACGGCACAGGCTATCCCCGGAGGCTCCAGGGTCATCAGATCCACGAGTTTGCGTTGGTGATCGGATTGGCGGACATCCTGGACGCCATGCTGCGATCCAGAGCCAACCGCCAAGCGTTGCTTCCGTACGAGGCGGTTCGGCTCCTCCTTTCCCGGGAAAAAGCCGGATTCCCAACCAAGATCTTTAAGAGCCTGCTCCAGCAGTTTTCCCTGTTCCCGGTGGGAACGTGGGTCAAATTGACGTCCGGGGAGATCGGCGAAGTCATCCGTTCGAATCCCCGGTTTCCGTTGCGGCCGGCTGTCCGGGTCATGGTGGACCAGAGCGGTCAGCGGCTGCGTGAGCCGCGTGAGCTCGATTTGAGCAGCTCGCCGCTTGTGCACGTGGCGGAGATCGTTGATCGGGTGCAAATGGCCTTCTGACCTCCGATTCTGGGAGGGCGAGATCAGACCACAAGCCGTTTCCAGAAGGTTCTTGTTGTGTTGAGAACCGCAGGAGACCATAGCTTTTCACCTCCTTCCTGGACAATCAGCACGGATTTCTCTCCTCGCCGGTCGGCTGGAGCCGGGGCCGATGCCGACCGCTTCGACAGCCGAATAGGTCATCCAAGACAGAGGCGCGGAGGACAGGGGATTCGCGTGCGTGTCACGGAACGTTCGAGGTTCTCCTAGGAAACATGCTTCGACCCCAGACACGAGGCTCTCACCGAGGTTTGCGCCGCTCCCTCGTGCGCGTGCTGCTGGCACTCGGGGCGGGTCTGTGGGGCGGGTGTTCGTCGCTGGCCATCACCCCGAACAGCCCTCCCGGAGAAGCCCCTCCCGTTTATGAGCTGTCTCCGAGCAATCTCCCGGGAGGGTTGCCGGTTGCCGCGATGCCAAAGACCAGACGGACGGTGGATCCCAACGACCTGATCGACGCCGGCGATACCTTGGAGGTGATCGTCCGGCGCGGGGCGGGAGAAGAGAAGTACGCCGCGACCGTGCGATCCAACGGCACGATCACGGTGGCGTTCACGGACGTGGATGTGAAGGGGCTCACCGAGGCCGAGTCGGAGGCCCGCTTGAACGAGAAACTGGCCGCCGTCATTCGCAACCCACGAGTCCAGGTGAGGATCGCGCAGAAGGGGATCACGAGGCCGAAGTTCTTCTACATTCTTGGCGAGGTAAAAAACCCGGGCAAGCTTCCTCTCGATCGAAACATGACGCTTCTGCAGGCGATCTCGGCCGGCGGTGGACACTCGGAGGTCGCGGATATGAGGAAAGTCGTCACGATCTCCCGTCGCGGCGAGGTGCCGGTCGTGCGCGTGGCGAACCTCCAGACCGTGCTGGTTTCAGGAGATCTGACCGCCGATATTCCGCTCGAGGACAATGACATCGTGTTTGTCCCGCGAAGCGCCATCGGCGACTGGAGCGTGTATTACAACAAGGCGCTCCTGCCGGTCTTGAACAGCTTGCTCACCGCGACCAACATCGTGTTCATCAACAAGGTGATGCAGGACCTGTTCGCCCAAACGACTGGGCCCGGGGTCGCCGTCGGAACCACCTGCTGGGTTGCACGTGTCCTGTACGGGGAACAGGCCTGGCAGACGAACCTGTTACGCTGGTACATCTGGGGACCGTTTGCCGAGCACTGGTATGGCCGGCTGTTCGGCGATCTCTATATGCGGTACGGACGGGAGGTGGCGGACTTCCTCAAGCGGCATCCGGGCGCTAAAATGTTAGTCAAACCGTTGTTCGATCGTCTGCTGCAAGAGGCGGTGGAAGCCGTGGGCCAGAAGCAAGCGTCACGCCTCGCGCCTCGCGCCTCGCGGTCTTGATATGGCCCAATACGATTTGAATCTTGTCGATTTCTGGCTGGTCGTCCGGCGACGGAAGGCGATCATCCTCTTCACGGTCGTGCTCGTGGCCGTCTTTACGGTGGTCATGCCCTACATGGTCGGGCCCCCGCCGATCTACAAGACATCCTCTCGCGTCAAGTACGAGCGATCCACGACCACGGCCGGCCTGTTGCAGGAGTCCGTGTCGGTTGGGGAAGGCAGCGATATCGGGACAGAGGCGGAGGTCATTCGCAGCTTTCCCGTGATGGAGCGTGTCGCGAAAGGGCTGGATCTCATAGACAAGGAGCTCGATTCCAAGGAGGTCCGCCAAAATCCGGAGTTTTTGGACATTATCTATGGGATTCAGGGGCACATCGAAGCCTCTCAGGAGGGCAGCACCAACATCCTGAAGATCACCGCCACGGCTTCCGACCCCAAGCTGGCCGAGCGGTACGCCAATCTGACGGCTGAAGCCTATCGCGAGGAGAACATCTACAACCGGAACCGGCAGGTGATCGAGGCCCGCCGTTTCGTCGAGAGCCAGCTCAAGACCCTCGAGGCCAGTCTCCATGAGTCCGAGCAGAAGCTCCGGGAGTTCAAGGAGCAGGAGGGCCAGGTCTTCGTGACAGAGGAGGCGAAGCAGGCCCTCGAGCAGCACCAGAAGCTGGAAGCGGAGCAGGAGCAACTGCTCCGAGTCAAGAAAGAGGTGGAGACCCAGCTTGCGCAGTTGAAAAAGGGAGGGCCCATCGAGACGGCCACCAACCGGGTCTATTCGGACGAGGTCGAGGCCCTCATCAGCACGCTCAACAAGCGGATGGTGGACCTGACGCAGGAGCGCGACAACCTGCTGATCAACTACACGCCGCAGCACGCGCTGGTGCGGGAGCTGGACCGCCGGATCCTCAACGTGAAGAACGAGATGATCCGGGAGCTGGAATCCAAGCTCCGCACGATCACGGAGCGGGAACAGGCGATCCGCGATTCCATCGGCCGATACAAGGAACGGTACCTGAACCTGCCGCAGGCCGCGATCCTGTTGTCCCGGCTGGAGCGGGATGTCATGGTCAACAGCAACCTGTACGCGGCCCTCAAGGCGAAGCATCAAGAGTTCCTGATCCGCGGGGCCGAGCAGATCGAGGAGGTGACGATCATCGAGCCGGCGGTTTCCTCGGTCAAGCCTACCAACGCCCCCAACCTGCCGCTGAACGCGTTTCTCGGCGTGCTGATGGGCACGATGGTCGGCCTCGTGGCCGCCTTCCTGAAGGAATCCTTCGATACCTCGATCGGGACGATCGAGGAGGTCGAATCTTACCTCAAGGTACCGGTCCTCGGCGTGATCCCGCGTGTGGACCGGAAAGAGATCGAACAGGAGATACAAGCCGCGTTCAAGGAGAAGTTGGACCGGGAAACGCTGGATCTTTACTGCCACCTGGTCGCCCTGTTCGACCCGCAATCTCCCCTGGCCGAGGGCTACCGGTCGTTGCGCACGAACATCCAGTTCGCCGGCGGCCTGGAGGGCAGCAAGGTCCTGGCCTTCGTCAGCGCGGGGGCTCAAGAAGGCAAGTCTACCAGCGCGGTCAACCTGGCCATCGCGCTGGCCCAGGACGGCAAGCGCGTGCTGCTGGTGGATGGCGATCTCCGGAAGCCGACGATCCACGAGCGCCTCGGGCTGGAACAGTCTCCGGGATTGAGCGAGGTCCTGCTCGGGACCGTGTCCTATCACGAGGCCATCCGGACCGTGACCGACCTCATGCTGGGCAAGCTCGGGGTGGATCAGGTGATCAACGCCCCGGGCATTGACAACCTGAACATCCTGCCCTCGGGCAAGAGACCGGACAACCCCGCGGAGTTCATGAATTCCCCCCGTTTGAGCGAGCTCATCCAGCAGGCGAGGAGCGAGTACGACATCACCATTTTCGACTGCCCGCCGATCTTGCCGGTGACCGACGGGGTGACGCTCGGATCGAAAGTGGACGGGGTCGTGATGGTCTACCAGGTCGGCCGGGTCGGGCGCAACGCGTTGCGACGAGCGAAGGCCCTCTTGGAGAACGCCAAGGCTACGCTCATCGGCATCGTCTTGAGCAACGTCAGCGCGGAGCTGACGCCCGACTACGAGATGTACCGCTACAGCTACCGGTAGTCGGGGCCGTATCGGACCAGAGCTTTGCGTATGGACACCATTCGCATTGGATTCTTGGAAATGCTGTTGCTCCTTCTCCTGGCCGTGGGGCTCGGCGTCGCCATTACCACCGGCAAGTCCGTGATGCTGCTCGGGATGGTCATAGGAGCGGCGATCCTGATCGCGGCCTTCCTCTCCACGCCCCTCGGTCTCTACCTGCTCGTCTATTCCATGCTCCTCGGTCCCGAGTTCATCTTCGGCGGCGAATTGGCCGGTGCGGCGGTCGGCGGGAAGAAGGCGGGCACCGTCGGGCACGGGATGACCCTGCGCATGGACGACTTCCTGCTCGTGATCGTCGGCCTGATCTGGCTCGTCAAGGCGGCCATCCACAAAGAGGAAGCCCCGTTCAAGCACACGAGACTCAACGGGCCGATCTTCCTCTACGTGGCGGTCTGCGGCGTGGCCACGGCGATCGGCGTCCTGGTGGGGCGGGTCCGACCCCTGCCGGGCTTCTTCTTCAACCTGAAATACTTCGAATACTTTTTCCTCTATTTCATGGTGGTCAACGTCGTCAACTCCTGGAAGATGACGAGGGGGCTGGTCAACGCGAGCCTGATCACCTGCTTCTTCGTCTGCCTGTTTGCGCTGGCCCAGGTGCCCACCGGCGAGCGGGCCTCGGCTCCCTTCGAGGGGGAGGAGGGGGAGCCCAACACCCTGGGCGGCTATCTGGTCTTCATCATGGCGATCGTGACGGGTCTCCTGTTGACTCCCGAAGCGGTGAAGAAACGGTGGCCGTACGTGACACTGCTGGTCTTTGGACTGTTCGCGTTGCTGGCTACCCTGTCCCGCTCGTCCTATCTGGCCGCGATCGTCGTCCTGCTCGTGCTCGTCTTCAAGACCAGCTACAAGCGGCCGCTGCTCTTTTCCCTCGTCCTTCTCATCATCGCCGCCTCACCTTGGTGGATCCCCGATGTGGTGAAGGAGCGGGTCTTTTTCACCTTTACCCAGTCGCCCAAGGAAGTCGGGCAGGTCAGGATCGGGGGCGTGCGCGTTGACACTTCGACCTCCGACCGTCTGCGGTCCTGGCAGCAGACGATGAACAACGTCATGGAATCGCCTCTGTTTGGAGCAGGGGTGACCGGCTCTCGATACTTCATGGACGCCATGCTCCCGCGCATCCTCACCGAGACGGGGATTTTCGGCTTCGTGGCCTTCAATCTGGTCTTGTGGAACGTCTTCCGGGTCGGGTGGACGAGCTACCAAGGATCGAAGAACCCGTACATGCGTGGAGTGGCGTTCGGGTTCCTCCTGGGATTGCTCGGGCTCATGGTCCATTCGCTCGGCTCGAACACCTTCATCATCGTCCGGATCATGGAGCCGTTCTGGTTGTTTGCGGGGCTCATTATGAAGGCGCAGATGCTTGAAGAGACCCAGCCCGAGGAGGTCGAGGAGCGGGAGGCACTCACCCATGAGGCGCCGGGGCTCAGGGTGGGCTTGGGAATGGGGCGAAGCCTGCGCTGACTCGGACGCTCTGGTTGCGCCCATCGTCGTTGACGCATTGCACCGCAAGGGCTCTCGCCTGACAGGCATGCTGCCGATTCCGGACGAATATTGGTTCTTCCTTCCCGGACCAATCCAGCCCGGCGAGAGTCGTCCTCCCACACCATCCCCGTCGCCCGCGTGAATCTGCGGCGAACCGATCGAGTAGATGTGACGGGTGATCGTTCAGAGGGAGCGTCCTCTGAGGGATACGACCGGGCCCGGTACAACCCCTCGCTGCGGAAGATCTGGCCCTGGCCGACGGCTCTGCTCGAGCGGGCGGCTGGTTGGATTCGCGGGTTGCCGGGACAGGTCTGGCTCGACGCAGCCTGCGGAGAGGGGCACCTGGGAGCTTTGCTGGGGGGGGAGAGGACTCTCATCGGGCTGGACCTGGACCCCATTCGGCTCAGGAGAGCGCAGCCCAGATCCTACCGGCTGCTCCTGCAAGGGTCCGTCTCGTCCATTCCGGTGCGGGATGAGGCAGTGGCCGGCATCGCCAGCGTCGAGACGCTCGAGCACGTGGCGGACCTGGATCGGGCGATCCGGGAGTTCGCCCGCTGCCTCGGCCCCAACGGCCACGTGGTCGTGACGGTTCCTTCCGTCACGCTCCGGAGCTGGTGGGAGATGCGGCGGACCGGCCGCCCGGTCTATTGCGACGCGCAGGAGCACGTCCGGGAGTTTTCCTCGGTCCCCATCACCGGGTTTCCCCACAAGTTCGAGACATGGGAGGAGTTCGAGGGCCGGTGGCGGCGCCACGGATTGGCCGTGATCCGAACGGACGGGGTGGGAATCCTCTTTCCCATGTGTCACGGGCCGCTTTCGTGGGCCGAGCGGTTGATGAACCAGTTCTATCGTGAGTCGTGGAACCGCTGGCTGGGGAGGCTCCCCTTCCTGCGACGGTTTCCTTACTACCGGATGTACCTGTTGCAGAAGCGTGGGAGTTCCTGATGCCGGCCCTCCTGCGACGGTTCTTCACGCTCTTGTTGTACGCCGCCTGGTGGCTCCCGCGACCGCGTCTGGGATTTTTTCTGGACCGTCGCCGGTCGCCGACCCACTTGACCAGGTTTGCCATGTACCGGAGGCTGGGCGAGGTGCTGGCCCGACACCCCTGCCGGGGCCGCGTGCTCTCCGTCAGCGGGCGAGGTCCCATCATTGACATGCTCGGCGGCGAACGGTTGGAGGTCGTGCAGACCGACTATCCGGAGGTGGACATCCATGCCTTGCCTTATGCCGACGGGACGTTCGACGCCGTGGTCTCCGATCAGGTGCTGGAGCACGTGCGGGACCCGGCCGCCGCCGTGCGAGAGACGATCCGGGTCCTAGCCCCGGGCGGGCTCCTGATTCACACGAGCTGCTTTTTGAATCCCGTCCACCGGTATCCGGTGGACCTGTGGCGGTTCACGCCGGAAGCTCTGGCTGCGCTCCTGGGAGAGCATGGGGTGCTCGAATGCGGAGGGTGGGGCAACCGGTCGGCCCTCCTGCTCATGTTCATGGGGGTGGGGTGCCACCTGGTCCCGGAACACCCGGATCATCCGTTGCACCGGATCGCCGTGCACAACGATCCGGCATACCCGATCGTCACCTGGATCGTGGGGCGGAAGTGAGCGACGACGCCCCGTCCCGCCATCGCGTCATCACCGGCGGTCTCTGGGTCGGGGCCGGTTTCGTCGGGCAGCAGGGGATTGCGGTCCTCCGCACGCTCGTCTTGGCTCGCCTCCTGACCCCGGAGGAGTTCGGCCTGGTCGGGGTGGTGACGCTGGCGGTGTTCGCGGGGATGATGGCCTCGGAATTCGGGGTCGAAAGCGCCGTCATCCAGCGGGCGGACCTGTCGTCGCGCTTCGTGCAGACGGCTTGGACCCTGCTGGCGGCGCGCGGGATCGGGTTGTTTCTGCTCTTGCAAGCGGCGGCCCCGTGGGTGGCGGAGGCCTTCGGACGGCCCGATGCGGAAGGTCTGCTGCGGCTCGGAGCGGTCAGCGCGCTGCTCGTCAACTGGCCGGCCGTGCCGGCGGCCCTCCTGCTCCGGGAGATGCGGTTCCGGGAGCGGGCGGTGTGGGAGGCGACCCGCGATCTTGTCGGGACCATCGCGGCCGTCGCCCTGTCCCTCTGGCGCGGAGACGCCTGGGCCCTCCTGATCGGGCTCCTCCTGGGCCAGGCGGTGGGCCTGGTCCAGATGCGATTCCTCCATGGATTCCGGCCCAGCTGGACCTGGGATCGGGAGGCGGTGGCCTTCTACTGGACGTTCGGGCGGCACCTGTACGTGGGCGGGCTCCTCACCTACGTCGTGACCAAGGGCGACGACATCACGGTGGGGAAGCTGCGGGGGATCGAAGCGCTCGGCCAGTACCAGGTCGTGTTCGGCATCGCCGAGGTGCTCACGCGCGGGCTGGCCGATGTGGTGAGCAAGGTGGTCTTCCCCGCCTACGCCCGACTCCGGTCGGAGGGACGGCAGCTCGTGGGCGCGTTCGAGGAGGTCTGGGGCGCGATTCTGCTCCTGTTGCTGCCGATCGTCGCCCTGTCGGCCCTGTTTTACGAGTCGTTGGTCAAGATCCTGCTGGGAGCCCCGTGGCTCGCCGCGGCCCTGCCGTTCGCGCTGCTCGTCGCCGCAGAAGCGTTGCGGGCCCTGGCGTCGGTGCTCGGCGTGCTCATCCTGGCCGGGGGCAGAGTGCACTACCTGTCCAGGATCAAGGTCATCGAGACGGTCTGTTTCTGCCTCACGATCGTGCCCCTGACCGGACAGTGGGGGATGACCGGTGCGGCCCTGTGTCTGATCCTCGTCTACGGCGTGAGCTTGCTGGCCCACGGCTACGGAGCGCAACTGGTCGAGCCGGTGCTGGCTCGGGCGGGGCAGCGGTCCTGGGAGCCCTGTCTGGCCGCGGTCGTCTGGGGGGCGCTCATCTGGTGGCTGTCTGTTCGGATGGGAGTCGGAACGCCGACGGGTCTGGCCCTTTGGACCGGGGGCTGGGCAGGGTACCTCTGGCTGCGTCACAAGCCCTTGCTTATAATGTTGTGGAGCGCCGTCAAGAAACGTCCGCAGCCGGTCTGACGGCGGAGACGCATGCGCATCGCCTATCTGGCCCTGGTCGAGATTGATGTCGCCAACGCCTGCCTGGTGCACACCCGCGAGGTCGCCGAGCAGTTGGCGGCCCTGGGCCATGAGGTGACGTTGATCCTGCCCCAGCCCCTGCGGCCTCAAACCTGGGCCGGGGTTCGGCACGTGTGGATCAAGCGGTGGGGGTTCGATCGGCTGCGGCAACTGGCCTTTTCCCTGGCGAGCGCCTGGCGTCTCCTGCTGCTGCACCGGCGTCACCCGTTCGACCTTCTGTATCTGCGTGAGATGACCTACAGCCCGCTGCTCCCCGCGTTCGTTCGATGGCTCCGGGTGCCGCTGTTCGTCGAGGTCAATGGCTGGCTGTTGGACGATCTCCGCCTCACCGGCGCCTCGGCGCGCGAGTTGGGCGCGGTCGAGCGGAGCCAGCGCACCCTGTTCCGGGCGGCGACCGGGGTCCTGGTGAGTACGGCCGGCAACGCGGAGAAGATCCGGACCCTCTACGGAGTCCCGGCGCAGCGTGTGACCGTGCAGGAATTGGGGACGAACCCGGAGCATTTTTCGTCTGGCGAGAAGCGGGCCGCTCGGGAGAAGCTCGGCCTGCCCGCGGAGGTGCCGGTCCTCCTGTTCGCTGGCAGCTTCCATCCCCACCATGACCTCGGAACCGTCCTGGAGGCCTTCGCCGGCCTGGCCGCAGCCGACCCTCGGCCGGTGCTGGTGCTCGTCGGTTACGGTTCCACGTGGAAGTGGTTGCGGGATCGGTGCCGGTCGCCGGGACTGGCTGGCCGGGTCGTCATGCCGGGCCCCGTGCCCTACGAGCAGATTCCACGGTATTTTCAGGCCGCGGACATCGGTCTCCTGCCGCTCACGCGGGAGAACATCCGTCAACGCAACGGGTGCGTCACCCTCAAGCTCTGGGACTACATGGCTGCGGGATTGCCGGTCGTGGCGACGGACCTGCCCGGCACGGCCAGCTACGACCTCCTCAAGGAGAAAGTCCTCGTCGTTCCTCCAGAGGACCCGCAAGCCATGGAACAGGCCTTGCGGCGACTCGTCTCGCAGGAGGAGTTGCGGGACAGGCTGGGACGTGAAGGCCGGGACTATGTGCGGGCGCACCGGAGCTGGCGGCAGGCCGCAGAGGAGACCGTCGGTTTCATCAAGAAGCGGCTGGCGGAGGAATCGGCGGAGGACCGAAGGGAGGCGGCCCGGCCATGTGCGGGATAGCCGGCATCGTGGCTTCGGGACGACCGGCCGCCTCGTTGCGCGATCAGGTGGAGCGTATGGGTCGGGCCCTCTCCCATCGGGGGCCGGACGACCAGGGGTGGTATGCGGCGGACGGCGTGGCCTTGGGCCATACCAGGCTGGCCATCATTGACCTGCAGCCGACAGGCCGACAGCCGATGGTGAACGAGGATGCGACCCTGCACCTCGTCGTCAACGGGGAGATCTACAATTACCGTCAGCTCCGAGCCGACCTCCAAGCCCGCGGCCATCGGTTCCGCAGCAGCTCGGATTCCGAAGTCATCCTGCACCTGTACGAAGAAGAGGGGCTGGACTGCCTCACGAAGCTGGAAGGGATGTTTGCGTTCGCCCTCTGGGACGGGCCGCGCCGACGGCTCCTGCTGGCGCGGGACCGCTTCGGCATCAAGCCTCTGTACGTGGCCATGCGGGGCGAGACGGTTGCCTTCGCGTCCGAGCTCACGGCGCTGCTGCAGAGCGGGGCGGTGGCGCCGGAGATTGATCCTCACGCGCTGTACGCCTACATGGCTTTCTCCTATGTGCCCGGGCCCTCCACGGTCTTGAAGGGGGCCGAGAAGCTCCGGTCCGCGGAACTGCTGCTCTGGGAGCAGGGACGGAGCGAGCGGAGGGTCTACTGGACCCCGCGCCTCCTGGATCGGCCTCGGACCAGGACCGGCGCCCGGGAGATGCTCGCAGGTCTGCTGGACCGGGCTGTCCAGGATCACCTGGTGGCGGACGTGCCGGTCGCCTCGTTCCTCTCCGGGGGCGTGGACTCCTCCACCGTGGTGGCCTTGGCGCAGCGTCACGGCGAGATGCAGACCTTCTGCGTGTCGTTTCCGGGAACCGGCGTGGACGAAGCGCCGATCGCCAGGCGGGTCGCCAACCATCTGGGGACGAAGCATCAGGAGGTCTCGATCCGGCTGGACCCGCTCGACCTGCTGGCCGAGGCCGTGGAGAAGATGGATGAGCCCTTCGCCGACTCCTCGGCGCTCCCGACCTTTGCGGTCTGCCAAGCGGCGCGGCAGGTCTCCAAAGTCGTGCTGTCGGGGGACGGGGGAGACGAGGTCTTCGGCGGGTACACGGGCCGGTACCGCGTGGCGGCGTTGCAGGCGGCGCTGCCGGGGCCGGGCGTCCTGGCAGGCTGGCTGAGGCTGCTCCCTCCCTGGCGGTGGGGGCGCCGGCGCTCCCTGCCGGAGATGCTGGATCTGGCCGCCTTACCGGACGAGGAACGGTACGTGCGGGAGCGGGAGATCACCTCGGCTGCGGACCGTCTTGCGCTCGTCGGGGCCGGACAGGGGACGGAAGGGGAGGGCAGATTGAGGGACGTGCCACAGGCGGCCATCAGGCAGGCCCGCACCTGGCATCCGGTCCACCGGGCTCTCTGGTTGGATCTGGCCACTTCCTTGGCGGACGACATGTTGACGAAGGTGGACCGGATGAGCATGGCTCACGGATTGGAAGTGCGGGTACCGCTGCTGGACCATCGGGTCGTCGAGTTCGCCCTCTCGCTCCCCGCCTCGTGGCTGGTGAGCCCCTGGCCGGTGGAGGGCAAGAGGCTGTTGCGGGAGGTCGCGGGTCCGTTGCTGCCACCCGGCGTCCTGGGCCGGCCCAAACAGGGATTCGTCGTGCCGCTCAATCGCTGGCTGCGCGAAGGCCTGCTGGCGCGGTTCGATACCGATTGCCTGGGCGCCGGGGCGGAGCTGTCTCGCTGGATGGACCGGCGGGCGGTCGCGGCCCTACGGAACCGACCCCTGGCGGAAAAGCCGCGGCAAGACCTCTATGCGCTGCTGGTTCTGGAGTGGTGGTTGCGGAGACTCAAGAGCGTGACGCGTGAGGCGTGACGTGTGAGGCGTGGGAACAGAAGAGGTGGTGCGTTACGGGTCACGGGGCACGCGTCACGGGGTTTTGATGCGGATCGGAATTGACGCCTCCATCGTGCTGCACGGGGAGCGGGCCGGACAGCGGCATACGCGCAACCTGCTCGATGCCTTGCTTCGCCTGCATCCGCAGGACGACTGGGTGCTCCTGTACTTCGACCGCCGGGGGACGACTCCGGGGCGCCTATCCTTTCCGCCGACCCGCTCCTGCGCCGAGCGGGTCAGCCGGCTTCCCATGCGGCTGCTGTTGACCCCCTGGCGCACGCTGGGCTACCCTTCCGTCGAACATTGGCTGGGCCGGATCGACGTGCTCTATGCGCCGGATCTGTACTTTCCGCCGGCCAGGCGGGCGCCGGTCTTGTGCACGATCCGCGGCGTGGCCTATCTGGCCATTCCGCACCTGTGTGAACCGGAGAAGGTCCGCATACTGGTCCGATCGTTCACCTATGCCCGCCGTCGCGCGCAGCATTTCCTGGCTGTCTCCGAGAGCACGCGCCGAGACCTGCTGCGGTACACGGATTTGCCGCCGGAGCGCATCCACGTGGTTACTCACGGAGTCGACCCGGCGTTCCGTCCCATGGATCGGGCCGGCTGCCGGACGTTCGTCGAGCAACGGTTCGGACTCTCGCGGCCGTTTGCGCTCTACGTGGGGGTGATCGGCCGCCACAAGAACGTCATGGGCCTGCTCGAGGCCATGACGGCCGCCGCCGCGAAGGTTCCGGGTCTGGACCTGGCCTTGGCCGGTCCGTTTGAGCCGGAGATCGATCGGGCCCGGTCGTTCGTGGCCCGCTCTGGCCTGGAGGGCCGGGTGCACTTCCTCGGATCGGTGGGGCAGGAGGACGAGGCCTTGGTCCGGTTGTACAATGCGGCTCTCGCCCTCGTGCACCCGACGTTCTATGAGGGCTGGAGCGCCACCCCGTTGGAGGCCATGGCCTGCGGGACTCCCGTGGTGGCGTCGGACATTCCGTCGGTCAGAGAGGTGGTGGGGGGGGCAGGAGCGTTGGTGCCGCCGCACGATGTCGAGGCCTGGGCGGACCGACTGGTGCGCATCGCCGAGGACGAGACCTGGAGGGCCGGGCTGACCGAAAAGGGCCTGAGTCACGTCCGTCAGCATACGTGGGAACGGGCCGCGCGGCGGCTGCGGCAGGTGCTGGCCTTCGTGCAGGACACGGAAACATGACCGGGGCTCCGTTCGACCGTTACAGCGAGACATTTTTCGAAGAGTTGCACCGCGGGGTGGACTTCGACCTGACCGCCAAGGGGTACGAGGAGTATTATTACGATTGTCTGCCGGAGGACCGTGAGGCTCCAGTCTTGGACGTCGGGTGTGGTGCGGGACATTTCCTGAAATTCCTTGAGACGAAGGGGTACAGGCGGGCCGAAGGACTCGACCTCTCGCCCCAGCAGGTTGAGGAAGCGCGTCGGCACGTGGCCTGCCCGGTGCATGTGGGGGAGGCGGCCAAGTTTCTCGCCGAGCGTCCCGGCCATTACGCGGCCATCACGATCAACGATGTGCTCGAGCACGTCCCCAAGGACCGGGCGGTCCCGTTCCTGGCCACGCTCCGGAACGGGCTGCGTCCCGGCGGCGTCCTCGTCGTCAACGTGCCCAGCGCCGCGGGCTTGACGACCGCCTACGTCCGCTACAACGACTTCACGCACGAGTTGGTCTTCACGGAGCTGAGCCTGCAACAGGTCCTGCTGATGGCCGGCTTCCGATCGGTGCGGTTTGTCCCCGAGCGGTGGCCGCTCAAGTTCACGCCGCGCCACCTCGCCTATCGGCTCGTCCGCTGGGTCTGGTACCGGCTGCTCAAGCTGATCTATTTCGTCGAAATGCCCGGTGGGAGGCTCCCTTCCCACTGGCAGGTCCGTCTGGTCGCCGTGGCCGCCCCGTGAGGAGAGAAAAGCCGGTGCAATGATGGGGGAACGGCTCCACTTCCGGGACGTCTTCGACGCGGAGCCCTCCTCCGTGATCGGCGTCAAGGGACGGGTGACGGGACAGGAGTGCCAGGTCCCCTCGTTCGTCAGCGGGCAGCATTACGCAACCAACTTCGGCAAACAGTGGGCGCGCTTCCGGGACATTCAGCTCGATTCGGTCAACGGGACGACGGTTTCGAAACAGTACCTCGAAGAGTTGATCGGGTTTCCCGTCGAGCGGCTGGCCGGGAAGACCGTGCTGGAGATCGGGGCCGGGGCCGGTCGGTTTACCGAATATTTCGTCAGACATGCCAGACTCGTCGTGGCCATTGACCTCTCGGAGGCCATCTTTGTGAACGTCGCGCTCGGGGCCGAGAACCTGATCCCGGCCCAGGCGAACCTGCTGACGATGCCCCCGCTCAAAATCAAGTTTGACCTGGTCTATTGCCGGGGCGTGCTCCAGCATACGCCGGACCCTCCCCAATCGATCGCGCTGCTGCACCGGTGGGTGGCGCCTGACGGCCTGGTGGCGTTCGACATCTATGCCCCGGGCACCCTGGGCCGGTTCGATGCCAAATACCTGCTCCGTCCCGTCATCCAGCGGGTCTTCACATATGAATCGTTCCTTCGATTTCTGGAACGGTACGCGGAACCCATCCTGCGGCTTCGCTGGAAGCTCAAGCCGTTTCTGCCGGGGAAGACCAAGCAGTTGCTGGATTTCGTCCTCCCGGTTTACGACTATCGCGGCTTTCATCCCTTGTCGGACGATCAGGTGATCGAGTGGGGGAAGCTGGACACGCTGGACGCCTTTTTCGCCCGCTACGACAATCCGATGACGTTCGAGCAGGTGCTCGAAGTCCTGAGGCGGCTGGGCTGCCGGGTGCTGTCGGCCGATCGGAAGATGAACTTCTTTCGGACCGCGGCGCCATCCGCCGGGTAGACCGCGGCGTGCGAATCGGCATTGACGTCTACCAGACGTGCTATCAATACGGGGGGATTGCCCGCTATGTCCGGGCCCTGGTCACGGCGATGGCCGCGGTGTCGCCGGCCGATGAGTTCGTGCTGACGAGCAATTCCTTTCGCGCTCTCGAGGTCCGGTGGCGGCTGGCCGTGCCGAATGCGCGACACGTGAACATCCGGGTCCCGCGCCGGCTGATGCAGGCTTGCTGGGACCGTCTCGGATGGCCGCCGATCGAAGCCTTCACCGGCCCGCTCGATGTCTTTCACGGCACCCATTTCGTCCTCCCCCCGGCCCGCGCGGCCCATGCCGTGCTCACCGTTCACGACCTGAATTTCCTCCGGAATCCGCAGTACTTTCTGGACCGACCGCTGAACGTGTGGGGGCACCAGAGGGAATTGCCGGTCGCCCTGTCTCGGGCCGAGGCGGTCATCGCCGTGTCCGACCATACGAGGAAGGATCTGATCGAGTTGATGGGAGTCCCGAGTGAGCGGATCCGGGTCATTCCTGAAGGGGTGGAACCGCAC
Source organism: Nitrospirota bacterium (assembly GCA_040757595.1). Classification (NCBI taxonomy): domain Bacteria; kingdom Pseudomonadati; phylum Nitrospirota; species Nitrospirota bacterium. The sequence continues at coordinate 64,941 of JBFLWP010000011.1, forward strand.
TTCTTCGTCTCGGTTGGCGATCCGAGGCTCGAAGCGACGAAGACCCGTCTGGGGCTGGACCGGCCCTATCTCGTGTTCCTGGTCGGGACCCCGGAGCCAAGGAAGAACCTGCTCCGCACCGTCGAGGCCGCCCGCCGGGCCGCCGCGGATCTCCCCTTGGTGATCATCGGCCCGCAAGAGCCGATCCGAACCCTGTTGGAAGGGAATACCAGAGGCGTGATCCTCGTCGGCTCCCTGGCGGATGAGGACCTGCCGCTCGTCCTGCACGGGGCGGAGATCGCCCTCTATCCCAGCCTCGCGGAGGGGTTCGGCCTGCCGGCCGTGGAAGCCATGGCGGCCGGGGTCCCGTTGATCACGTCTGACCGGAGCTCCTTGCCGGAGGTCGTGGGCAAGGCGGCGGTGCTGGTCGACCCCGAGTCGGTGGAGGAGATGGCTCACGCGATCCGGAGCCTGCTGGGCGACACGGAGCGTCGGGCACAGCTCGTCGAGCAGGGGCTGGCCAGGGCGAGGGAGCTTTCCTGGGAGCGGGCGGCGCACCAAGTCCTGTGCTTGTACCGGGAACTGGCCTCGCCCGGTTCGTGTTAGGGATCGTCCATGTGTGGAATCGGCGGCTATGTGGGAAAGGGATCGAGGACGGTGCTGGAGAACATGGTTCGGCTTCTTGCACACCGTGGACCTGACGCCAGCGGGCTGTGGCACGGCGAACACGTGGGGCTGGCGCACACTCGCCTCTCCATTCTGGATCTGTCCTCGGCCGGCAACCAACCGATGGGCGGCGAGCCCCTGGGCCTCCGGGTGGTCTTCAACGGGGAGATCTACAACTTTCGCGAGCTGCGCGAGGAGCTGGAAGCCGAAGGCGCCACGTTCCGAACGAGGACCGATACGGAGGTGTTGCTCCACGGATTCCGCCGTTGGGGTGAAGGACTGGTCGAGCGGTTGCGGGGCATGTTCGCCTTCGCGCTCTGGGACGAACGGGAGCGGGCCTGCCTGTTGGTTCGGGATCGGATCGGGATCAAGCCGCTGTTCTACGCCCAGTTCTCCTCCGCGCTCGTCTTCGCGTCCGAGATCAAGGCTCTCTTTGCACATCCGGATTTGCGGATCGAACTGGATCCCCTCCGGGTGGATGAGTACCTGGCGCTCGGCTATGTGCCGAACCCCCGGACGATCTTCCGGGGGGTGGCCGCTCTCCCGCCGGGGAGTTGGCTCCGTTGGCGGGACGGGGCGGTCGAGACCAGGCGGTACTGGAGCCCCAACCGCACGGATCCGTTGTTGGAGGGTTCTGAAGCGGAACTGGCCGATGAGCTCGATGTCCGACTGAATGACGCGGTCCGGTCCCATCTGGTGGCCGATGTTCCGGTGGGGGCGTTCCTGTCGGGAGGCGTGGATTCGAGTCTGGTCGCCGCCATCGCACAGCGGCACAATGACGAGCCCATCCGGACATTCACGATCGGGTTTGTCGGCGGCGGGGACGAACGGGCCTACGCGCGGGAAGTGGCCGACTGGATCGGCTCTCGGCATCAAGAGCGGCTGGCGAAACCGTCGTTGGAAGAGCAGTTGCCGAAGCTGGTGTGGCATCTGGATCAGCCCCTGTTCGACAACTCGGTCCTGCCCACGTTTCTGGTCTCGCAGACGGCCTGTGAATCGGGAAAGGTGGTCCTGTCCGGTGACGGAGGGGACGAACCGTTCCTGGGCTACGACTGGACCAAGTGGGCGCTGCGCGTTCCCTCCTTCAGCCTGCCAGAGATGCTTCGAGGCTGGGAGTGGGCTTACAGGGCAGGGCCGGTGGGAATGGGGCAGCGGCTCTATTACGACGTGAGTCACGGAGTCCGGGACCGGTATCTGCGTCGAATGACCACTGCGGGCTCCTTCAGGACCTGGTTGTATCGTCCCGAGTTTCTGGCTCGTCTGGGCGGGCGGGTGGAGGAGCCGCTGGCGGCCCGGTTTGACCGGGCTTCGGCCATGGAGCCGGCGGAAACCCTCGTGCAAGCCGACCTGACCGGCTTCCTCCCCGACGACATTCTGTGCAAGGTGGATCGCATGAGCATGGCCTGCGGGCTGGAAGTGCGGGTGCCGCTGCTCGACCATCGCCTCCTGGAGTGGGTCCTGCGCCTGCCGCTCTCGCTCCGGTTCCGTCACGGGCGCGGCAAGTACCTGCTGAGACGTGTCGCGGCCCGCTATTTGCCGGAATCCATTTTGAAACCGCGGAAGCAGGGGTTCACCGTGCCCATCGGACGGTGGCTCCATGGGATGATGGGAGACCTCGCGCGGGACCTGTTCACGGCGAAGGCGTTTGCCGCTCGTGGCCTCATCAGGGCTGATCGGGCCTTGCGCTTGCTCGACATGCACCGGTCGGGAAGGTATGATCTGGGCCACCGGATTTGGAGCCTCGTGGTCCTGGAGATCTGGTGCCGGATCTGGCTGGACGGACAGAACCACAGACAGAGCGTCCGCTCCATGCTCGCGGAGACCGGCTTACGGACATGAGCGACGCGGCCCCTTCCAGGTTCCGCCGGTGGCTGGCGCCTCCGCATCCGACCTGGCAGTCTTCTTCCAGCCGTCGCCGTGTCGAGGACTTCCTGCGGGAAGAGTCCAACCGGGTTCCGAAGGGGCGAAGGGTCAACGTGGGCTCCGCCTCGAAGCGGTTCGCGGTCCGGACGGTCAACCTGGATCTGCTCACGGGGGAGCAGGTGGATGTGCAGGGGGACGTCTTGAGCCTGCCGTTTCAGGATCAGACGGTTGACACGGTCGTCTGCACCGGCGTGCTCGAGCACGTCGCCGACCCCCATCGGGCCGTGGCCGAGTTCTACCGGGTCATGAAACCGGGAGGACGGATCTTCGTGGAGGCCCCGTTCATGCAGACCGTCCACGCCTCGCCGGGCGACTATTCCCGCTGGACGCGCGACGGACTCGGCCGGCTCATGACCGGATTCGAGGTGCAGTCCTGTCACGTGGTGGCCGGGCCGGCTTCGGCGCTCGCCTGGCTCGTGCAGGAGACGCTGGCCATGCTGTTCAGCCTGCGGAACGAGTTGCTGTACAAGCTGGGGCTTCGACTGTTCGGCTGGCTGGCCGTGCCGCTGTCCTGGCTTGACCTGATGCTCGAGCGTCACCCGATGGCCTGGCACGCCGCCTCCGGCTTCGCCGTCGTCGCGGCGAAGCCCGGACCGAAGCCGGGTCGGGAGGAAGCGGTTGCAAGACCTTGAGGCGCGACTGCGGTCAGCCTCCTGGCGTCCGGCACGGGACGCCAATCGGTCGTTCGTCCGCCATGCCCATCCCCATCCCTCTCCGGCCCTGGTCTGGCGGGAGGCCACGGCCGGGGGATCGCTCGACCTGTCCGTCGTCATTCCGACGCTCGATGCGGAACGAGGCGGCTATTTTCTCCAACTCTTGCGCCAGATCTCGGCCCAACGGTCCCGGGCGTACGAGTTGATCGTCGTCCACGGCGACCACCGACAGGGGCGCGCCATCAACGTGGGAGCGGCGCTGGCGCGGGGACGCTGTCTCCTGACCCTGGACGACGACACGTCCCTGCCGTTCCCGGACACCTTCGACAAGCTGCTCTCGGTCATGGACGGTCATCCAGACATCGGAATCGCCGGAGGGAACAACGTCGTGCCGCTGGACGCCGCTCCGTTCGTCCAGCGGGCGATGAGGGAGATTCCGCGACGCTCCTGGGCGCCGGTGTCAGTCATCACCGATTCGGATCTGGCGGAACATCCCTGCATGGTCATGCGCACCGCCGAGTTTCGGCTCGTGGGCGGGGAGAACGAATTGATCCCCCGAGGTCTGGACCCCTACTTGCGCCAGACGTTCCGTGAGGCGGGGAAGCGGGTGGTCGTCGTGCCGGGGGTGACCTATCACCATCTGCCGCCGGAGTCCTGGTGGCGTCTCATGAAGCAATATTTCCGCAACGGCCGGCAAGCCGCGTTCGTCAACCGCTGGTATCCCCAATGGGTGATCGAGACGCCCGGCGAGCACGGGTCGTTCGCCGGGCAGGTCCCGTTTCCGAAGCGGATCCTCCGCTATCTCACGGATCTGAGTCGCGCGGGCGTGGCCGGACGATGGATCTGGTTTTCGTGCCAGGTCTGGTACGCAGCCGGGTTTGCAGCCGGCTGGCTCTTGGACGGATCGAACCGGGAGGCGGTCGGTGGACGGTGATCCCGCCATCCGCTCAGCGGATTCCATGCCTGGCCAATGGGGGAGGGCGATTCCTCTGGTCGGCTTCCTCGCCGCCGTGGCGATCGGCGTTGCGCTGCGCTGGCAGCACGTCCTGAATTATGGGTTTCTGCTCAGCGGGGACGACGGCGTCGTGGCCCTCATGGGTCTCCACATGCTGAAGGGACGGGAGTGCCCACTCGTGTTTTATGGCCAACATTACATGGGCACGCTGGACGCGATGGTCGCCGCGCTCTTTTTCCTGGTGCTCGGGGTGTCCGCCCAGGCCTACAAGCTCACGGTCCTGCTCTATGCGACGGGGACCCTGCTCCTGGTGGGCTGGGCCGTCGCCCGGCTCTGGGGCTGGAGCCGAGCCTGCCTGGCCGTAGGGCTCATGGCCCTGTCTCCGGCGGCGATCCGCTGGCAGATGGATCAGCCGAACTACGGGGTCTTGTTTCTCTTCGGAGCCGGGGTCCTGGCCCTCGCGGTCCGGCTGATCGAAGCGCGGGAGCGGCAACTGGAGCCCTGGCCGACCTTGCTCCTGTCCGGATGGGCGTTCCTGGCCGGCCTGGCCTTCTGGGCCAATTCTCTCGTGCTGAGTGTCGTGTTGCCTTTGCCGGTCCTGCTCTGGCTGCGCGGCGATGCTCCGCCAGGCCGAACGGCCGTCCTGGCTACTTCCTGCTTCGTGCTCGGCACGTTTCCCCTCGTGTGGCACAACGTCGAGTTTCCCTTTGCGACCCTCAGGCAGTTTGCGGGGTTCTTTCTGGACGTCTCCTCTCGGAGCGAGGTGGAGGGGCTCTCCGCGATCGAGGTCCTCCTGCGCGGACTCTGGCACAAGGTTGACCCAATGACGGTGGGAAAGAACCTGATCGTTGCGGTCGGTGGATTCAGCCTCAGGGAATATGAGACCCTAGCCTTGCTAAGTTATCCGGCCGGGTTGGCGTTGCTGATGCTGGTTGGGGCTCCAATCGTGGTATGGGTTCGAGAGGCCAGGAGTCTGGGCTGGCGGAGATGGCTCGCGACCGGCGACGGCTTTCTGTTGAGCTGGCTGTGGCTCGCGACCGGTCTCATCCTGCTGTTGGGAAGTACGAGGACTCGATACATGGCTTTGCTGGTCCTCGTCCTGCCGCTCCTGATCGCCGGGAAGTGGAAGGGGATGCCTTGGAGCCGTCCCCTGCGGGTCACGGTCCTGGCCGGGTTGATCCTCTATCTTGTGGTTGCGTCAGTCGTCCTGACCTTCGTCAAGCCGATCACTGCCGTCAATCCGGTTCCCGGACTGGCGCGCTTTCTGGAGTCGCAGGGGCTCACGCGCGGCTATGCGGGGTACGAACTGGCCTACCCCCTGGCGGTGCAGACCAACGAGGCGGTGCTGGTGTCCCCGCTCGCCGGTCCCCTGGTGGATGACCGGTACGTTCCATACTTGCGGGCGGTGGAGTCTGCCCCGTCGCCGTTTTACATCTATCCGGAAGGGAACCGGCTCGCGCAACGGCTCGCCGACTACCTGCACGGCCAGGGGATCAGCTTTAAGACGACGGTCGTGGAGAGGCATCTGGTGTTCTGGGACCTTGCCCGACAGGTCCGTCCCGGCGAATTTCTTCCGGAGCCCTATCTGGGCGCTTATCAACGGGCGCACGGGTGAGGCGGATGAACAGTGAACGGGGATGGGTGATCGCAATGTTCAGGAGGCAACGGACGCAATGACGCGCGAGACGGCGACGGGACAGAGCGAGGCCCCGACCCTTTCCGTGGTCATCCCGGTCTTCAATGAGCGGGCCACCATTGCGGAGATCCTCCGTCGGGTTCAACTCGTGAAAATAGACAAGGAACTCGTCGTGGTGGACGACGGATCCACCGACGGCACCAGGGAATTCCTGCAGGAGCTGGTCAAGGCGAAGACGCTCGATCCGCCGGCGGTGACGCTGGGCGACGGGAGCCGGTTGCCCGTCGGCAACGTGACGGTGCTGTTCCAGCCGACGAACCGGGGGAAAGGGGCAGCCGTGCGCCGCGGCTTCCAGGAGGCGCGGGGGGCCGTCGTGCTCGTGCAGGACGCGGATCTGGAATATGACCCGCAGAACTATGCCGTTCTGCTGGAGCCGATCGAGAAGGGCGTCGCGGACGTCGTGTACGGGTCGCGCTTCCTGGGCGGACCGCATCGGGTGCTGTTCTACTGGCACTACCTGGCCAACACGATCCTGACGACCCTTTCGAACATGATGACGAACGTGAACCTCTCGGACGTCTGGACCTGCTACAAGGTCTTCCGGCGGGAGGTGGTGGCCAAGCTGGACCTCAAGGAGAACCGGTTCGGCTTCGAGCAGGAGGTCACGGCGAAGGTGGCCAAGATGGGCTGCCGGATCTACGAAGTGCCGATCTCCTACTATGGCCGGACCTACGCCGAAGGGAAGAAGATCACCTGGAAGGACGGGGTCCGGGGCCTCTGGTGTATCCTGCGATACACGGTGTTTGACTAGACCGGGAGAGTGTTGAGTATTGAGTTTTTAGTTTGGAGTTGAACCCCAGCACTCAAAACTATTCAGGATATGTGCGGCATCTGCGGCATCGTCGGCGACGGGACCGACGCCGAATTGGACCGGATGATGGGCCGGATCGTCCACCGGGGGCCGGATGAGAGCGGCCGGCACCGGGAGCCGGGGATCAGGATCGGCGTGCAGCGCCTGCGCGTGATCGATCCGAAGGGCGGGCACCAGCCGATCGCGAACGAGACGGGAACGGTCTGGGTCGTCCTGAACGGGGAGATCTACAACTACCGGGAGCTGCGGGAGGAGCTGACCCAGAAGGGCCACCGGTTCACGACCAACTGCGACACGGAGGTGCTGGTTCACCTCTACGAGCAGGAGGGGGAAGAGGGAGTCCAGCGTCTGCGCGGCATGTTCGCCTATGCCCTCTGGGATCGCGAGCGACAGACGCTCCTGCTCGTACGCGACCGGCTGGGCATCAAACCGCTCTACTATGCGGCGAGACCGGGCGGGACCGCCGGTCTGCCGGGGCTGGCCTTCGCGTCCGAGTTGCCGGCCCTGCTGGAGGCGCAACCCTCCGTCTCCGTGGACCACGAGGCGATCGCCCAGTACCTCATGCTGCTCTACGTGCCGGGGCCGGGCACCGTCTATCGAAACATCCGGCAACTGCAGCCAGGGGAAATGCTCAAGGTTGCCGACGGGCGAATCGAGGCCAGGCGGTATTTTCTTCCGGAATTCTCATGGCGCGAGGCGCGAGGCGCGGGGTTGCAGGGAGACGCGGGGGCGCGGGGACGCGGGGACGGCTCCATCGCCGCGTCGCTCCCTCGCCTGACGGACTCCTTTCTGGATCTGCTGCGGGAAACGGTGCGGGCGCATCTGGTCAGCGACGTCCCGCTGGGCCTCTTCCTCTCCGGAGGGCTGGATTCCGGTTCGATCCTGGCGATGATGCGATCGGTCACGAACGGGCCGATCCGGAGTTTCTCGATCGGCTATGGGGCGGAGGCGGACCGGTCCTACAACGAGCTCGCTGCGGCCCGCCTGATGGCGGACCACTTCGGGACCGAGCATACGGAGGAGCGGCTGTCACCCGATGCCGTGACGCTCCTGCCGAAGATCGTGGCGGCGATGGGAGAGCCTTTCGCCGACGCGTCGGCGATTCCCACCTATCTGGTCTCGGAAGTGGCCCGCCGTTCCGTCACGGTTGCCCTCTCGGGCATCGGCGGGGACGAAGCGTTCGGCGGGTATCCCCGTTATCTGGGCGTGCGAGCGGCGACTCGCTATGCGCGGGTGCCTCAAACCGTGAGGGCCTGGATCAGCAAGAGGCTGGCGCCCGGATTGCCAGAGGGAGAGGCCAGCCGTGATCAGATCGGCCGCCTCAAGCGATTTCTCCGGGACGGCCATCTCCCGGTGAGCGAGCAGTATTGCCGATGGATCACGTTCCTCCCGGCGGAATGGGGAGGCGACGCCTTTGCGACGGATTTGGCCGCGGTGGCGAGGATCGCCGGATGGAACGAGGACTACCGGCTCCGCTTCGAGCATTGGCCGTCCGCAGAGCCAGCGGACAAGGCGATGGGGTTGGACATACAGACCTACCTCCCGGATGACCTGCTCAGGATGGGGGACCGGCTCAGCATGGCCCACTCGCTTGAGCTGCGGGTTCCCTTTTGCGATCACCTGCTGCTCTCGTTCGCTTTCAGCCTCCCGCCCGAACTCCGGTTCGTCGGCTGGAAACTGAAAGGCTTCATGCGCAGGGCCCTGAGTCGGACCCTGCCGAAACCGATCGTGCAGGGAGCCAAGTATGGGTTTCAGGTGCCGTTGGCCCGATGGCTCCGGGAGGACCTCCGGGAAATGGTCCACGACCTGCTGTCCGATGAGGGGGTGAGACGGCGGGGCTACGTCCGGCCCGACTACGTCCGTTGGCTGATCCGGGAGCACGAGGCCGGCCGCCGGAACTTTGCCGACCAGCTCTTTGCTTTGCTGGTGCTGGAACTGTGGCACCGAGGGCGTGAAGGGTGACGGGTGACAGCAAGCGTGGTCCGTGGTCGGCGGTCCGTGAGAGGGCTCACCGACCCCTGACCACAGACCCCTGGCCGTCACGGGTTCTATGAACATCCTGATGCTGGCAGAAGTCTCCGCCGCGACGGTGATCGGAGGAGCCGAGCGGGTGCTGCGGGAACAGATGCTGGGCTTGCAGGGACGCGGCCACTGGGTGGGCTCGGTGGTCCGTATGCCGGGAGGAGACTCGCGTCCGCAGATGGCGGTAGGGGCGGCGGTCGAGCACCGGTACACCGTCTCCCGCCGGAACGAGCCGGCGTTCGTCCTCTCCTCGGTGGTCCGGTCCGTCCGGGCTTTCGACCGGGCCAGGCGGGACCTCGCGCCTGACGTCGCCGTCATCCATCAGTCGGTGGCAGGGCTGGGGGCGTTGTTGCGACGCAGAGCTTCGATCGGCTCGTGGGTCTACGTCTGCCACTCCCTCGCGCACGAGGAATATGTCTCCCGCACGTCGAAGGAACTGCCGGCGATCGGGCCGGTGCGGCGGGCCTTGAACCGGGCTGCCTGTCTCTGGATCGAACGGGCCGTGATACGGCGGTGTGCAAGGATCGTCGTCCTGAGCGAGTTCATGAAGCGCCGCGTCACGGCCGTTCACGGGGTGCCGGAATCGCGCATCCGGGTCGTGCCTGGCGGGGCCGATCCGGAGCGGTTCCGTCCCCCCGACGATCCAACCGCCGTGCGGCGACGGCTCAAGCTGCCGGACGACAAGGTCATCCTGTTCGTCGTTCGCAACCTGGTGCCGCGGATGGGTCTGGACAACCTCCTCCAGGCGATGGCGAAGCTGGGCGACGAAGCCGGGGACCTGCTGCTGCTCATCGGGGGAGAGGGGGGCCTGCGCCGGACATTGGAGCGGCTGATCGGCGAACTCCGGCTGGCCAGGCACGTACGGCTGCTGGGATTCGTCGAGGAGGAGGAGTTGCCCCTCTACTATCAGGCGGCCGATCTCGTGCTCATGCCCACCCAGGAACTTGAGGGGTTCGGTCTTGTCACCGTCGAAGCCCTGGCCTGTGGCACGCCGGTCGTCGGGACGCCGGTGGGGGCCATTCCCGAGGTCCTCGCCCGTCTGGACCAGCGGCTGATCGCGGAGGGGAACGACGGGCCCTCCCTTGCCCAGGCGATCAGGCGGACCCTCTGCCGGTTCCGGGACGAGCCGGGCGAGCAGGAGCGGCTGTCCCGCGCCGCACGCCAACTCGTTCTGAACCACTATACATGGGAACGGCATAACGAGCAGTTGGAGACGGTGCTGACCGAGGCGATCAAGGATCGAGAGGGATGACAGACAAGGTGGTCCACGTCATCACCAGGCTGGATCGGGGCGGCTCCGCCCAGAATGCCCTCTTGACCGTCTTGGGCCACGACCGGTCGCGTTTCGTGCCGATGGTCGTCGCCGGGATGCCCGGCCGGTGGGACGATCAGGGAGGAGACGAGGCGACGGAGGAGAACCGCCGCCGCCTGGAACGAGCCGGCGTCCGCTGTCTCGTGTTGCCTACGCTGACCAGAGAGATCAATCCGCGCAAAGATTTCACTGCCTTGCTGCGACTCGTCGCCCTGTTCCGTGCGGAGCGGCCCGCCATCGTCCATACCCATACCTCAAAGGCCGGAGTTCTGGGGCGGCTGGCCGCCAGGCTGGCGAGAGTGCCGGCGGTCGTCCATACCCCGCACGGTCATGTCTTTTACGGCCATTTCGGTCCGGTGCCCTCCTGGGCCTTTTTGCAGATCGAGCGGGTGCTGGCTAGAACCACGACCTGGTTGATTGCGCTGACGGAAGCCGAACGGGAAGAGCATCTTGCGCTGAAGGTCGGCCGACCGGACCGGTTTGCGGTCATTCCCAGCGGGATCGATTTGGAGCGGTTTCGCCAGGTAGCCGGCGTAGCCGGACGGCGTCCGCCCGGTTTCGATTGTCCGCCCGACGCGATCGTCGTGGGATCCGTGGGGTGGCTCACGCCGGTCAAGGGGCATCGCGTCCTGATTGAAGCCTTGGCGCGGTTGAAGCCGGCTCATCCCACGTTGTGTCTGGTGATTGTGGGCAGCGGGATCCTGCGAGCGGAGCTGTCGGCTCTGGCGGCTCGGCTCGGCCTCAGGGAGTCGGTCCGCTTCCTGGGGGAGCGGGGCGACGTGCCGGACTGTCTGGCCGGCATGGATATTTTCGTGCTCCCGTCGCTGAACGAGGGGATGGGACGGGCCTTGATCGAAGCCATGGCGGCCAGGCGACCGGTCGTGGCCTCGCGGGTCGGGGGAGTGCCGGCTGTCGTGGAGAGCCGGCGCACGGGCTTGCTCGTGCCGCCGAACGATCCGGAGGCTCTGGCAGCAGCGATCGGGGAACTGCTCCGTCGTCCGGACTGGGCGAAGGAGCTGGCGACGGCCGGCTGCGAGTCAGTCGGCGAACGGTTCGGGACCGGCGCGATGGTGCGCGCGGTCGAGGCGGTCTATGAAAAGGCCTTGGAAGACGTGAGACGTGAGACGTAAGGCATGAGGAAGGACATGCTCGGCGTTGCCCGGTGCCTGCTTGCTGCAGCGGTTGGATGGGCTTGTCCCGTCGTCGCTGTGGCGGAGTTGGCTGAGTCAACGGCCCCACATCACCCATCACCCATCACCGATCACGGGTACCATCCGCTCGTCGCCGCGTTTCACGTCCACAGTACGGCGAGCACCGGAGACCTGACGCTGGACCAGTTGGCCGAGCAGGCAGAGCGGTTGGGGCTCGACGCCATTGTCCTGACCGACAACTTCGTGCTGCGCTACGAATACGGCCTCTTCCCATTCCGGGGCAACGTCCGCCGGACCTTCACCCTGCCGTCCGTGCTCGAGTACGGGGTGGATCGGTTCCTGGCCGACGTCGCCGCCGCCCAGGCCCGCCACCCCCGGGTGTTGTTGGTGCCGGGGGTCGAAGTGGTCCCCCATTACTTCTGGACCGGCTCGCTGCTGGACCGGAACCTGACCATGCACAACTCCCAGAAAAACATCCTGGCCGTGGGGCTCGCCAGTCGGGAAGACTATGACGCCCTGCCGGTCAACGGGAATCCCGGATCCTACCGCTACGATTGGCGGACGGTCGTGAGTCTTTCGCCCGGCCTCCTGTTCATCCCCGCCGCCTGGTTCTGGTTCCGGCGCACCTCCCGCACGACGAGGATCGGCGTCACCGCCTATCGCGTAGAGAGACGGTATCGGGCCCCTGCGCTGGGGCTGGCCGTCGTTGCCGGGCTGTTGCTGCTGAATGCCTGGCCGCTCGGTCGGCCGGTGTTCAGCGCCTACGACGATCGGCTCGATTACCGTCCCTACCAGGCCTTCATCGACGAGGTGGCCAGACGGGGCGGCGCCACGATCTGGTCCATGCCGGAGGCGCGCGATTTCAACGTCCACTCCTATGGTCCTCTGGGGGAGGTGACGGTCAAGACCGATCCCTATCCCGAAGCCCTGGTACGCACGACCGGCTATACGGGATTCGGCGGCGTGTACCAGGATACCAGGACGGTCATGCAGCCGGGCGGGCTCTGGGATCTGGCCCTCACCCAGTATCTCAGCGGACAGCGGACCGTGCCCCCCTTCGCCGTCGGGGAGATCGCCTTTCACGGGATCAACCGGGACACGAGGGAGCTGGACCAAGTCGTGACCGTCTTCTGGGTTCGGGACCGGAGCGCCGCCGCGCTGGTGGAGGCGCTGAAAACCGGACGGCTCTACGCTGTCGGCCAATATCAGAAGGGACGCGGACTGCGACTTGATCAGTTCCGGGTGGAATGCGAAGGCGGGGCCAGGTGGGCGGAGTCGGGAGAATACCTCGATCCGGGGACGGCCGGGGATCTGGGGGTCCGTCTCTCCGTGTCGGCGACCGATCAGGGGGCCCATCCGATCGCGGTGACGCTGGTCCGGTCCGGTGAGGAGATCGGACGGTTCACCGGCACCACGCCGGTGTCCTGGCTGCTCGGAGACCCGGCCGTGCCGGTCGGGCGGAACGCCTATTACCGGATTCTCGTTGAAGGGGAGGAAATGGAGTTGCTCAGCAATCCCGTCTTTGTCGGGCCAATTCACAGTGATCGGTCATGAGTGATGGGTGATGGGTGGTGGGAAACTGCCGTCGGAGTTGGTGAGCGAGTTCCTGGTTACTCATCACCCATCACCTATCACCCGGCACGGGGGTTCTGATGCGCGTCGCCATCCACCAACCGCAGTTCCTCCCCTGGCTCGGCTACCTCGACAAGATTGATCGGGCCGATCTGTTTGTGATACTGGACAACGTGCAGTTCAAGAGAAACGAGTGGCAGAACCGCAACCGGATCAGGACGGCTCAGGGATGGCAGTGGCTGACCGTGCCGGTGCTGCATCACTTTGGCCAGCGGATCAACGAGGTCCTGGTCAATGGCCAGACGGACTGGAAGGCCAAGCATCTCCGAGCCATCGAGATGCACTATGCCGCCGCGCCCCACCGGGCCCGGTTCCTGGAGGGGCTCCGGCGGATCTACCGGGAGCCGTGGGACCGTCTGGCCGGGTTGAACCTTGCCGTGCTGCGGTGGCTGTTGGACGCCTTCGGCATCAAGACCCCGCTGCGCCTGGCCTCGGAGATGGGCGCGCTGCGTGAGGAGGCCACCGATCGCCTGGTCGACATCTGCCGGATCACCGGAGCGACCAGCTATCTGGCCGGGGCCGGCGCCCCGGGATACATGGACGTCGACCGGTTCACGGCATCCGGCGTGGCGCTGGAGTTCCAGACGTTCCGTCATCCGGTCTATCCGCAGTGCTACGAGCCCTTCGTGCCGGGCATGGCGGCGATCGACCTGCTGTTCATGTGTGGAGACGCCGCGCTCCAACGGCTGCGAGACGCGCGTGAAGCGTGAAAGGGGGAGGCGTCAGTCATCAGTCACCAGTTTTCAGTTCGCCGAAAACTGAGAACTGAAAGCTGAGAGCGAAGGTGAAAGCCGGGGAGGTGGGGATGAGCGGACATGACGGGAACCGGCTGCGCGTGCTCGCCCTGGGCGCGCATCCTGACGATGTCGAGGCCGGCTGCGGGGGGACGCTGATCAAATACGCGGTCCAGGGTCATCGGGTCTTCATGATGGTGATGACGAAAGGCGAGCTGGGCGGAGACCCGGCGGTGCGCGCGTACGAGCAGGAGGGCGCGGCCAAGATCATGGGGGTCGAAAAGATCTTCTGGGGCGGGTATGCCGATACCGTGGTCCCGATGGATCGGGAGCTGATTCAAAACATCGAGCGGGTGGTGCTGGAGGTGGAGCCGGACGTGATCTTCGTGAACTTCCACGATGACACGCACCAGGATCACCGGCACCTGGCGACCGGCACGATCTCGGCGACGCGCTACACCAGGAACGTGCTCTTCTACGAAGGGCCGACCACCCAGAACTTTTCCCCGACGGTCTTTGCCGACATTGACTCGGTCCTGGACAGGAAGATCCAGGCGCTCCAGGCCCACCGGTCCCAGGTGGACAAGACGAACATCGAGGGGCTGAGCATCGTGGACGTCATCCGCTCCTCCGCGCACTTCCGGGGCATCCAGGGGCGGGTGAGGAACGCCGAGGGGTTCGTTCCGCTCCGCCTGTTCATCGGCGCCGAGCCATAAAAATGGGCCCGCAGCCGATCATTCCCCACTCCCGTCCGACGCTCGGCGACGAGGCCGTGCAGGCCGTGAGCTCCGTGGTTGCCTCTGGACAGGTGGCGCAGGGGCCGCGCGTGGCGGAGTTCGAGCGGGCCGTGGCCAAGCTGGTCGGAGTGCGGGGCGGGGTGGCGGTCAGCTCGGGCACCGCGGCGCTGGAGCTGGCCCTGCTGGTCCTGGGCATCGGGCCGGGCGACGAGGTGCTGCTCCCAAGCTATGTCTGTGCCGCGCCTTGGCTGGCAACCGTGAGGGTCGGGGCCTCGCCCAAGCTGGTGGACATCGAGCCGACAACCTATGCGATCGATCCGGACGGAGCGAAGCGGGCCCTGTCGGCGCGCGCCAAAGCGATCATCGTGCCGCACCTCTTCGGCTTGCCGGCGGACCTGACCGGGTTGGAGGCCTTGGGAGTTCCGCTGGTCGAGGACTGCGCGCAGACCTTGGCCGCGACCGAGCGGGGGAGACAGGTGGGTACGGTGGGAACCGTGACGGTCTGCTCGTTCTACGCGACCAAGCTCCTCTGTACGGGGGAGGGAGGCATGGTGCTGGCGAACGATGAGCGGCTGCTGGAGCGGGCGAGGGCCCTGCGGGAATATGACGAGAGGCAGACGCTGGACCGGCGTGCCTTCAACCATAAGATGACCGACCTGCAAGCGGCTTTGGGAATCAGCCAGCTCGGCCGGTTCGGGGCGTTCCTCCGGCGGCGGGCGGCCATCGCCGACGCCTACCAGGAGGCCTTCCGTCCTTTCGATCTTCGTTTGCCCGTGGTGCCGGAGGGGCGTACCCACGTCTACTACCGGTACGTGGTGAGGCCGAAGGGAGGGAGCAGGGTGACGGAGGAGCTGCTGGCGCGGATGGAGCGGCGGGGAATCCACTGCCGCCGCCCGGTCTTTCGTCCGATCCACCGGTACCTGGGGCTTGAGGGGTATCCGGCCAGCGAGGAAGCGGATCGGGCCGCCCTGTCCGTGCCGATTTATCCTTCCCTGACCGAGGAGGAAGTGGCGCGGACGATCCAAACCCTCCGCGAGGAGCTGGCATGACCGAAGCCGACCGGTCCGTCCGCTGGCCCCCCGTGGCCGGCTGGGGCGGGTTGCTGGGCGTCATCCTCCTGCTCGTGCCGGTCGTCCGTGAGCTCTTCATCAGCGAGGGCATCCGCTGGCTGTACATCCTCCTGCTTTCCTTTCTCACGACCCTGGCCCTCACCCCGGTGATGATCCGGCTGGGGGTTCGCTTCGGTCTGGTGGACGTTCCCTCGGAGCGGAAGATCCATCCTTCGCCGGTCCCGCGGATCGGCGGCGTCGCAGTCTATCTCGGATTTGCCGGCGCGGTGTTTGTCAACGCGATTCTGCCGACCAATATGCAGGCCATCCTCGTCGCCGGGTCGCTGCTGCTTGTCATCGGGGTGGTGGACGACGCCAGGGAGTTGCCGGCCTGGCTCAAGCTGGCCGTGCAGCTTGTTGCTACAGGCCTGGTCATCTACACGGACATCTATCTGAATCTGTTCCCTCCCACACGGCTGGGCTCGCTGCTCAACGTGTTGTTCACGGTCCTCTGGCTGGTGGGCATCACGAACGCGTTCAACTTCTTCGACGGCATGGACGGCTTGGCCACCGGCCTGGCCATACTGATGGCCTTCTTCATGGGCCTCGTCGCCCATGAGACGGAGCAGCCGGGTCTGGCCTGGCTGGCCGCGGCCATCGTCGGGGCTGGGCTCGGCTTCTTCCCGTATAATTACCGCGCGAGGGGACCGGCGCTGGTGTTCCTGGGGGACGGGGGGGCCACGTTCCTGGGTTTCACCCTGGCCTGTCTGGCGGTCAAGGGCAATTGGGCGGACAATAATCCGATCGTGTCGTTCAGCAACCCCTTGCTTATCTTCGGCGTGCTGATTTACGACATGATCCACATCACGGTGGAGCGGATGGTGACCGGCAAGGTGCGTACGGTCAAAGAGTGGATCGACTATGTGGGAAAGGATCACCTGCACCACCGGATTGAGCGGATCTTGGGCAACCGGCGTGCCACCGTGGCGATGATCTTCGCTTTGGCCATCTGCCTGGGCCTGGCTGCCATCGTCCTCCGCCACGCCGATACGCGGGATGCCATCCTGCTGCTGGCCCAGGCGACCTTGCTTCTTCTGGTGATCACGATTCTGGAACAGCGCGGCCGGCGTTAAACGGCGTGATGCGGGGCGCGTGACGCGCCACTCGCTCATCTCATGAGGTGCGGGTGCGCCACCGCTGGCGTTACGCTTCACGTTTCACGAACGACGAGGGACGTTTTTTATGGTGCCGACGGTTGAATGGAAGGACGGGGCGGTCCGGCTGCTGGACCAGAGCCAGCTCCCCGGCACGGTCGAGTTCCTGGACTGCCGGGATTATCAGGCCGTGGCCCGGGCGATCAGGGAATTGAAGGTGCGGGGGGCTCCGGCCATCGGCGTAACCGCGTCCATGGGCGTGGCGCTCGGCGCACAGTCTGTCAAAACGGATAGTTACGATCAATTTTCTCGTGAAGTCCTTGAGATTTGCGCTCACCTGGCGGCCACGCGGCCGACCGCCGTCAACCTGTTCTGGGCGATCGAGCGGATGAAGCGGGTACTGGCCGATTCCAAGGGGCGGCTGGTCTCGGAGATCAAGCACCGGTTGGTCGAGGAGTCCCAGCACATCCTGGAGGAAGACATCGCCATGTGCAAGGCTATGGGGCGTCACGGGGCGTCCCTGGTCAAGGACGGCCAGACGATCCTGACCCATTGCAACGCCGGCGCACTGGCCACGGCCGGCTACGGGACGGCCCTCGGGGTCGTGCGGGCCGCGTGGGAGCAGGGAAAGAGGATCAAGGTCCTGGCCGACGAGACCCGTCCGGTCCTGCAGGGGGCCAGGCTGACGGCCTGGGAGTTGATGCAGGACGGGATTCCGGTCACGCTGATCACCGACAACATGGCCGGGGCCTTGATGCGGCAGGGGCTCGTGCACCTGTGCGTCGTGGGCGCCGACCGGATCGCGGCCAACGGCGACGTGGCCAACAAGATCGGCACCTATTCGGTCGCGGTGCTGGCCAAGGCTCACGGGATTCCGTTCTACGTCGCGGCGCCCCATTCGACGATTGACCTGGCGACCCCGTCCGGACAGCAGATCCCGATCGAGCAGCGCAACCCGGACGAGGTAACCACCCTGTTCGGCAGCCGGCCGGTCGCGCCGGCCGGGGTCGCCGTCCTGAACCCGGCCTTCGACGTGACTCCTGCGGACCACGTCACGGCCATCGTCACCGAGCGTGGCATCTTCAAACCGAGCGAGCTGGCCGAGGGATTCCGGGCGTAGTGCCCCTGGCCGTCTCCTTGAACTGCCGGGCGGCATCCTCTAGAATGCCGCCTCGGTCCAGCCGGATCGGTCAACCTCGAAAGGAGCGCGCGGAGCAACGATGGCGGAACGAACCCTTGCGATCATCAAGCCGGATGCGGTCAAGAAGAACGTGATCGGCGACATCATCAACCGATACGAACGGGCCAGCCTCAAGCCGGTCGCCGTGCGCATGATGCGGCTCTCCAAGCCGGAGGCGGAGGGCTTTTACGCCGTGCACCGGCAGCGGCCCTTCTTCGGCAGCCTGACCAGCTTCATGTCTTCCGGTCCGGTCGTCGTCCTGGTTCTGGAGGGGGAGGAGGCGATCAAGCGGCATCGGGATCTCATGGGGGCCACCGATCCTGCCAAGGCGGAGCCGGGCACGATCCGGGCGGCGCACGGCACAAACATCGAGTACAACGCGGTGCACGGGTCGGATTCCCCCGAGACCGCCCGGTTCGAGATCGGCTACTTCTTTTCCGAAATGGAGTTGGGAGCGTCCTGATCCAAAGGATGGGCGCCGACGGTCGGCGCGCAGTCGTCGTGGCCGAGGGGGCTGACCGTCACCGGCTGAGCGCGATGATGCTGTTCTTCTCGATTCGCTCCGCCGCCCATCGTCGCCCACGCGATGGGAAGCGAGGCCGAGCCTGTCGCACGGCCGGCCTGTTCCTGGCGGTCCTCCTCTTCCTGACCGGCTGCACGACCGCCAGACCCTCCGCTCCGCCCAAGATCCCTCAGGTCCAGGACCCGGCTCGCGCGGTCCAGAGCAGGCTGCTGCAGGAGGCGCAGGCCCACCATGAGCAGGGCCGTTACGACGCGGCGACCCGGTCGTTGCAGCGGCTCATCAAATCCTATCCCGGCTCTCCTCTGATCCCCCAGGCCCATTGGTGGCTCGCCCGCTCGTACGAGCAGGCGGGCGCGCTCGCGGACGCCTTGTCCGAATATCGCCTCGTGAGTCAGACGACTCAGGAGGCCGAGCTGGTCCGTCACGCGAAGGAGCGGATCGCCGAGCTGGAGCTGGTGCTCCCAGGCCAGCCAGCCGGCCAGCTCCTGCCGGGACCGGCGAACGGTCAGGTCGCGGTCCTGGTCCCCTCGGGGCTCGTGCCCTCGGAACCGCAGCTCGACGACTGGGTCAAGGGGCTCGCTGAAGCGGGCGTCACGGCTCTGGTTGTAGAGACGGAAGATCTCGGACGGGGAAACGGAGGAGTGACCTTCCGTACCGACTGGGCGCCGGTGGCCCACGATGTGGTCGGCCAGGTGGTGCCGGCGGCCCATCGGCACGGGCTTGCCGTCTGGGCCTCGATGGCCTTGCGCCGGATAGGCCGGGTGGGGGATC
The DNA here is from genome assembly GCA_040757595.1 of Nitrospirota bacterium. Taxonomy (NCBI): domain Bacteria; kingdom Pseudomonadati; phylum Nitrospirota; species Nitrospirota bacterium. The sequence goes on from JBFLWP010000011.1 coordinate 83,889, forward strand.
GGGCCGCCCGATCCGATTGGGCCGACCGGATCTACGATCCGGCGAGCGGTAGGCTCCTCCCTTCCGAGCTGCTCGACCTCTTCCATCCGGCGTATCAGGAATATCTCACGGCGCTGTTGGCGGATCTCACCGCCGCCGGGATCGACGGAGTGCTGTTCACGGCCTGGGCGCCGGGAGCGGCCGAAGGGCTGAGCCAGTTTGCGCGCAAAGGTTTCGAGCGGGATTTCGGAATCGCGCTGGATGAAGGATCGCTCCGTCTCCTGATGTCGGGCGGTCCCGGCGGAAGGCGGCAGGAAGTCCTGCCCGACTACTGGCGGTGGACCGGCTGGAAGGCCCGGGCCACGCTCCAGGTGGTGGAGCGTCTGATGCGGGCCGTCCGCACCCGCACGCCGGCCGTCCGGTTTGCCGTTCAGGTTCATCCGGAAACGGTGACGGATCCAGTCGCGGCGCTCGTGGACTACGGCGAAGATCTTCTGGAGGCCAAACGGCTACGGTTTGATGCGTATCTGGTCGGGCCGGCCAGTCCCGGTTCCGGCGCGGCTGAGCCGCCGCCGGGAGACCTGGTGCAACGGACGGTGGCCCTGATCGGGGAGGCGCAACGGATCTGGGTCGTCGGGACGCTTCCCGAGTCCGAACCGGATCGAGTGGGCGACCGGATCAGGCAGCTCGCGGGCAGCGCCCCGTCAGCCAATGGAACCGGACGTTTGTACGTGCTGTCCGCCCGGACCGTTCCTTGACAAACCCCCCCTGCTGCACTACGATCCCGAAACATTTTTTGGAGCAGTCAGCCGTCGGCAAAGCCCTTTGATCGTGGCTCTTGCTCCTGGCTGAAAGCTAATTGCTGAAGGCTGAAAGCTTGCTGAAGAGAGGAGATCATGGAGCCGACCAATCTGCGGTATCATGAAGAACATGAATGGATTCGCGTGGAGGGCGGGCAGGCGACGCTGGGGATCAGCAACTTCGCCCAGGACGCCCTCGGAGACATCGTCTTCATTGATTTGCCGAAGCCCGGTGCGACCGTGACGGCCGGGCAGCAGATCGGCGAAGTGGAGTCCACCAAGACGACCTCCAGCATCTATACGCCGGTCAGCGGCACGGTGGTCAAGATCAACCAGGACCTGAAGGACCATCCGGAAGTCGTCAACAGCGATCCGTACGGCAAGGGCTGGATGGCGGTGATCGAGCTGATCGATCCCTCGCAGGTGGACAAGCTCATGACGTCCGCCCAGTACGAAGCCTTTCTCGCCTCGCAGAAGAAAGCGTGACCGATCGGAAGCACATCGCCATCGTCGGGGCGGGGCCGGGCGGCTACGTCGCCGCGATCCGGGCCGCGCAGCTCGGGGCCCGGGTGACCGTGGTGGAGAACCAGGCGCTGGGCGGAGTCTGTCTCAACTGGGGCTGCATTCCCAGCAAGGCGCTGCTGGCGGTGGTCGAGCTGGGAGACAAGGCCAAGAAGGCGGCGGAGATGGGGCTCAACCTCGGCGGGCAGGTCGGCTATGACCTCGCCCGGATGGTGGCCCGGAAGAACCGGGTGGTGGAAGGGCTGGTCAAGGGCATCGCGACGCTCTTCAAGACTTGGGGGGTCGAGCATCGGGAAGGGACCGGCGAGCTGCTCGACGAGCGGACGGTGCGCGTGACGGGACGCGACGGGGCCGAGAGCCACATCCAGGCGGACGCGGTGATCGTCGCGACCGGCTCCTCCTGGCCGAACCTGCCGCTCTTTCCCATCGACGGGCAACGGATCATCACGAGCAAGGAGGCGCTCGATCAGACGACGATTCCCGAGAGCCTGCTCATCATCGGAGCCGGCGTCGAAGGCTGCGAGTTCGCCGCGCTGTACAGCGGGCTGGGCGCGAAGGTCACGATGGTGGAGCTCCTGCCCCGGATCCTTCCCTTGGAGGACGAGGAGATCGCGGCCCTCATGGACCGCGAGCTCAAGAAGCGGGGCGTCGTCGTGCAGACCGGCACGACCGTGGAGAAGGTGGAGCGTCGGGACGCGGGGATCGCGGCGGTCCTGAAGGACGGAACGGCCGTGCAGGCGGAGAAGCTCCTCGTGTCGGTGGGCCGAGGATTCAACTCCAAGGGGATCGGGCTCGAAAGGGTGGGCGTCCAGCTCGGAACGCGCGGCGAGATTCTCGTCAACGACCGGTTGGAGACCAACGTGCCGGGCATCTATGCCATCGGCGACGTGGTCGGGAAGGCCATGCTTGCCCACGTGGCGTCCGCGCAGGGGAAGGTGGCGGTCGCGAACATCCTGGGGCGGCGGCGCGAGATCGCCTACCAGGTGGTGCCGGCCGGCATCTTCACGCTGCCGGAGATCGGCCGCGTCGGACTGACCGAGCAGCAGGCCCGCGAGCGGGCCGGGAAGCTCGGCCTCAAGCCGGAGACGGACTTGAAGATCGGCCGGTTCCGCTACCAGGGGCTGGGCAAGGCGCAGGGGACCGGGGACACCACCGGCCTGTTCAAGATCGTCACGGACGGCCGAACGGGCGAGATTCTCGGCGTGCACATCGTGGGCGGCCACGCCGCTGACTTGGTCCACGAGGCCGCGCTGGCCATGCAGCTCGGCGCCAAGGCGGAGGCGGTGGCGGAGATGATCCATGCCCATCCCACGCTGGCCGAGGGAATGATGGAAGCGGCCGAGGACGTGAACGGCCTGGCCATCCACCTGGCGCGCAAGCGCCTGTAAGCCGTCGGCCGTCGGCTCTCGGTCCCGATCGCTGAGAGCAGGCTGTGGTCCGGTCCCTCCTGATCAAGCTCGGAATCCTAGCGGTGGCCGCGGTGCTCGTGGTCTGGATCGGCTGGCCGCAGCAGCAGGACGATCCGGTCCCGCCGCCGGTGCCTCCCTCGGCTGCCCAGCCGGGCGGGGAGGTTCAGGCTTTGGCTCGGCAAGAGGCGTCACCGCGGCCTTCCGCGCTGCTTGACCTCAACCGGGCGACGGCGGAGGACTTGCAGCGGCTGCCCGGGATCGGGGCGGTCCTGGCCCGTCGTGTCGTGGAGTGGCGCACGGCCCACGGGCCGTTTCGTGCCGTCGAGGAGTTGAACAGCGTGAAGGGCATCGGGTCCAAAAAGCTGGAGCGGATCAGGCCGCTCGTAACGGTCGGCCCACAGGCACCGGGTCTCAAAGGTTCCCGTCGGGCGAGCCGGGAGGGAGCGTGAGCGAGCTTGCGAAACAGATGGAGCTGATCCTCCGCGGTTCGGTGGAGGTGATCCAGCCGAGCGAGCTGGAGGCCAAGCTGGCCCGGTCGCTCAAGGAGAAGCGTCCGCTACGCATCAAGGCCGGGTTCGATCCGACGGCGCCGGACCTCCACCTGGGGCACACGGTGCTCATCCACAAGCTCAAGCACTTCCAGGACCTCGGGCACGAGGTCCTCTTCCTGATCGGCGATTTCACCGGCATGATCGGCGATCCGACCGGCGTGTCCGAAACGCGCGTGGCACTGACCAAGGAGAAGGTCCTCGAGAACGCCAAGACCTACGAGCGGCAGATCTTCAAGATCCTCGATCGCCAGAAGACGAAGGTCGTGTTCAACAGCCAGTGGATGGGGGCCATGAAAGCCGAGGACTTGATCCAGCTCGCCGCCCATTACAAGGTGGCGCGGATGCTGGAGCGGGAGGACTTCCACAAGCGCTATCACGAGCAAAAGCCGATCAGCATTCATGAGTTCCTGTATCCCCTCGTCCAGGGCTACGATTCGGTCGTCCTCAAGGCCGACGTGGAATTGGGCGGCACCGACCAGAAGTTCAACCTCCTGGTCGGCCGGGATTTGCAGCGGGACTTCGGGCAGGAACCTCAGGTGGTGCTCACGATGCCCTTGCTCGAAGGGACGGACGGGGTCCGGAAGATGAGCAAGAGCTTCGGGAACTACATCGCGCTGGAGGATCGGCCGGCGGACATGTTCGGCAAGCTCATGTCCATCAGCGACCGGCTCATGCTCCGATACTACGAGTTGTTGACGACCGACGATCTCGCCAAGGTCAAGAGCGCCCATCCCATGGAGGCCAAGCAGAGGCTCGCCGAGCAGATCGTGACCCGCTACCACGGGGCGGAGGCGGCCAAGCAGGCCAGGAGCGAGTTCGTTCACAAGTTCAGCGAGAAGGAATTCCCGGACGAGCCGGACGTCAGGGTGACGTTACGTGTAGACGATATGCGAGAGAAGGACCTCAGAGAAGGCAGCAGCATTCGACTCATAGAGCTCATAGCGAAAACCAAACAGGTCTCAAGTAAGAGTGAAGCTCGACGACTAATCGTCCAAGGCGGGGTCGAGGTTGATGGCAAGAAAGAAATCGATCCGGACAAGCTCGTCACTTTTATGCTGGGGCAACAGCGTCGTCTCAAGATCGGCCGTCGGAAATTCGCCACGGTGGAGTATCAGGCGTAAGGACGAGAACGTCGGCGTTCTCTGCCCTTGACTTGGTGGGGTTGCCGGCGTAGGATTCGCTTCGACTCTTCCCCCACATCAGATATCGAGAGCGGGTGTAGCGCAGTGGTAGCGCAGCGGCTTCCCAAGCCGTCGGTCGCGGGTTCAAATCCCGTCACCCGCTCCATACCAAACTTCGTTTGAGCCGCCCGCTTCGATCAAATGCGGGCGGAGAGGCACTTTGCCTCCAGTGGATTTGGCTCGCTCGGCGTGAGCGTCCCCGTAAAAGTTCACAGGACCCGGAGGCGCGGTTCGCTTCCAGGTCCTTTTTCTTTTGTCGGGGCTTGCAGGGAGAACCGAAAGGGGAGAGGGGTTAAACGGCCTTCTTCACCAAACCGGAGCGGAGGCAGCGGGTGCAGACCCGGATGTGCTTGTGGGCTCCGTTCACCAGCGCCCGGACCCGTTGCAGGTTCGGGCTGAAGACCCGCTTGGTCTTGTTGTTGGCGTGACTGACGTTATGGCCGCTCTGGTGCCGCTTGCCGCAGAGGTCGCATGAGAATGCCACGGTCGAAACTCCTTGTTGGTCCTGCCTGAACCGGTCCTCGTTGTCTCCAAACGGGGCCCATGCTACCATACGCCCGCCTTGCCTGACAAGCCTCCTCCCATCGGCCAGACGAGCATGGAGCGGCTTCGGTCCATCGTGCAGCTTCTCTCCCGTCCCATCGAGTTCGCCAGCCGCGACGCCTATGCCCACCTCGCTCAGGTGAAGAATCTGGGTCCCTTCGTGTCCCGCCAGGTCGTCCAGGCTCTGGCGGCGCGTGTCTATCCGCCGGCGGTGGAGACGGATCTGCTCGCCCTGCGCCAGCTCTTTGCCGACTATGACCGGATCGCCGACGCCGACGAGCGGAAACGGCGCCTGGCCGGAGCCCGCGCCATTCTCAACCGGCTCGTGGCGGCGGGGCCGGGACGCGAGACTGTCGGTCGAGGCAGCGCCGCGCCCGCTCGCCCCGTCGCCGCGCCGGATTTGTGGAACCTCCCGATCCGCTACGCCAGGGGCGTGGGCCCCAAGCGGGCCCTCCTGCTCGAACGGCTGGGAGTGCGGACGGTCGAGGATGCCCTCTGGTTCCTGCCCTGGCGGTACGAGGACCGGTCGGTCGTCACGCCCATGGACAAGCTTGCGCCGGGGACCAGGGCGACGGTCTGCGGGATCGTGCGCAGCAGCACCGTGAAGCGGACTGCCCGGCGCGGCATGACGGTCCTCGAGGCGGTTGTCGAGGACGCGGCCGGGGGGCTGACGGTCGTGTTCTTCAACCAGCCCTATTTGGACAAGGCGCTGAAGCCCGGCGTGCGGGTCATGTTGAGCGGGCCCGTGTCCGCCGGCCGGAGGGGATGGACGGACCTCCGGATGGAGGTGCCCCAGTATGAAGTGCTGGACGAAGAGGACGAGACGCCGCTGCACGTCGGGCGGATCGTTCCGATCTATCACGAAACCAGGGGGCTGACGTCACGACAGCTCCGGACGGTGCTCAAGGGCCTGCTGGACCAGTACTTGGGCGGAGTCGGAGAGTTGCTGCCCGATCACGTTCGGGCGAAGCTCGGGCTGCCTCCGATCGGCACGGCTTTGCCCGACGCGCACTTTCCTCCGACCGGCTCCGATCCGGTTGCGCTCGACCGGGGGACGACGCCGGCGCACCGCCGGCTGGCCTTCGAGGAGTTCTTCGTGCTGGAGCTGGCCCTGGCCGTCCGGCACCGGTCGGTCAAGGAAGAGGTCAAGGGGATCCGGTTCGACATCCAAACGCCCCTGGTCCGGCGGTTGCGGGATCTGCTGCCGTTCCGGTTGACCGGGGCGCAGGAGCGGGTGCTGGGCGAGATCCAGCGCGACATGGCCTCGCCGCGGCCGATGAACCGCTTGATCCAGGGCGACGTCGGCTGCGGGAAGACGATCGTCGCGCTCGCTGCGATGGTCACGGCCTGCGGGTCCGGCTATCAAGCGGCGTTGATGGTGCCGACCGAGATCCTGGCGGAGCAACATTTCCTGAATCTGCGGACCCTGCTCCAAGCCCTGGGGCTGGAGATCGCGCTGCTGAAGAGCGGAGGCGCTCCCAAGGCTCGGGCGGCGACGTTGCGGCGGATCGAGACCGGAGAGGCGTCCGTCGTGATCGGCACCCATGCGCTGATCCAGAAGGGCGTGCGGTTCGCCAAGCTCGGGCTCGCGGTGGTGGACGAGCAACACAAGTTCGGGGTGCTGCAGCGAAAGACGTTGCTGGAGAAGGGCTACCATCCGGACGTGCTGGTGATGACCGCCACCCCGATCCCTCGCACCCTGGCCATGACGATCTACGGCGACCTGGACGTCTCGGTCATTGACGCGCTCCCGCCCGGGCGGAAACCCGTGCGGACCTGGCTGTTCGCAGACGGGCAGAAGCGCCGGGCCTATCAGCTCCTGCAGGACGAGGTTCGGGCCGGACGGCAGGGCTATGTCGTGTATCCGCTCGTGGAGGAGTCGGAGAAGGTGGACCTGCAGGCGGCGATGCAGGCGGCCGAGCGGCTGCAGGCCAGGGAGTTCCGTTCGGCCCGGGTGGGGCTGTTGCACGGCCGGATGAAGGCGGAGGAGAAGGATCGGACGATGGCGGCCTTCAAGGCCGGAGAGATCCAGGTTCTGGTCGCCACGACCGTGGTGGAGGTGGGAGTGGACGTGGCCAACGCCACCGTCATGCTGATCGAGCATGCGGAACGGTTCGGGCTCGCCCAACTACACCAGTTGCGCGGGCGGGTGGGCCGGGGCCCGCTCCAGTCGTACTGTCTGCTGGTGAAGTCCGGCCGAGGGAGAGACGTGCCCGCTCAGGCCGGGAAGAGCGTGGGGCGGCGGGCTTCCGCCGACCCCGCCGCGTCTCCGGCGCGCCGCCGCCTCGAGGCGCTGGTGCAGTCGAGCGACGGCTTCGTGATCGCGGAGGAGGACTTGCGCATCAGGGGGCCGGGAGAATTCTTCGGGGTCCGGCAGTGGGGCGCCCCGGAGTTCCGGGCCGCCAACCTGATCCGGGACGGGGTGCTGCTCGAGCAGGCGAGGCGGGAAGCCTTCGCGCTGCTGGCCGCCGATCCGGGCTTGAGCCAGCCGTCCCATCGGGCGTTGCGGGAGACGATGCTCCGCCGGTGGAAGGACAAGCTGGCCCTGGGCTCGGTGAGTTGATGCGCGGGTCCTGTCGCCGACCACCCCGGCTGTCCTCGCGCCACCCATCCCCCCGTGGGATCGAGTTGCCATGCGGTGTCCCGTGGGCTGAGTTGTGCCTAGCCACTTCTATGCGTCCACAAGCTACTCGCCCCTTCCGCTGCGGGCAGCCGGGGTCCCTGGTCGGTGCCACCCGCTTGTTTTATCCGAGTCGCAGGGCTTAGAGAGGAAAGGAGTGGGAACATGGGAGTGCTGCAGCGGATCAGACACGACCTGAAGACGGGCTGGGCCACCTTGCGCTATGGCACGGCCCGGGCTGCCAGCCGCGCGCTGGAGGAGGCGGAACTGTTGCGGCTGCGGCTTGAGGTCCGGAAGCTGGACGATCGGATGAAGGAGCTTTGCCGGGAGATCGGGGAACGGGCGGTCGAGCTGCATGAACGGGGCGAGCCGACTGGGCAGGTCCTGGCGGACTTCGAGATCGTCCGGGCCGCGGAGCGGGTCCATGCGTTGAAAGGCGAGCGGGCCAAGTTGCTCGCGGAGATGCAGGAGACGAGACTCTCCGGCTGACCGGTGCCGATGCGGGAATCTCCAAAATCCATGGTGCTGGCCGGCGTGGACATCGGCACCCTGACGTGCCGGTTGCTGATTGCCCGGGTGGGGGCCGAGGGCCGGCTGTCCGAGCTCCATGCGCAGCGGCAGGTGCTTCGGCTGGGCGAAGGGCTGGCGCGCGGGGGCCGGCTGAAGCCCGCAGCCATGGCGCGCGTGATCGCGACGCTGGCCAGGTGGCGTAGGATCATCGAGACCTACCAGGTGGACGGGGAGGCGGTCGTGGCGACCAGCGCGGTGCGGGAAGCGACCAACCGGGAGGAATTCCTGGCGAAGGCCAAGCAGGAAGCCGGGTTTTCGGTGGAGGTGATCAGTGGGGAGGAAGAGGCCCGGCGGACCATGCTCGGCATCCGGTCCGGGCTCCCCAAAGGCGTCTCGGCGATCCTGGGCCTCGACATCGGCGGTGGCAGCACGGAGTTCATCCTGGACCGGCCGAACCGGCCTCCGGTGATCCGATCCATCGAGATCGGGGTGGTCCGCCTCACCGAACAGGCTCTGCTGCACGATCCGCCGACGGCGGAGGAGATCGCCAGGGCGAGCGAGGCGGTCGTCGTTGCGGCGGATTCCGTGCGGCCGGTTCTGGGAGATTTGCACGGCACGACCTTCGTCGGGGCCGCCGGCACCATCACGACGCTGGCCGCCATGGCTCTGGGACTGTCGGCCTACGAAGGGGCCAGGATTCACAACTACCGGCTGGAGCTGGAGACGGTGCGTCGGCTGGAGCGCGAGTTGCTCAGCCGATCCAAGGCGCAGCGCCGCGGAACGCCGGGGTTGGAGGCAGGCCGGGAGGACGTGATCGCAGCCGGGACTCTCATCCTGCGCGGGGTGATGGAGCGGTTGGGCTATGAGGCCTGCCTGGTCAGCGACCTGGGGTTGCGCGAGGGGATCGTGCTGGATCTGGCAGTACGACTCCGGGAGCGTGATCAGTGATGAGTGATCGGTGATGGGGAGAGCGCAGTCTCGCCTGTCACCCATCACCCTTCACGCTTCACCGGCTGTCACCGTCCCTGCGAGTACCAGCGGAATCCTTTGGACACCTGGTAGGTGGGGCGGAGAGCCGCACCCGGCTTTTCCAGGAGCAGGACCTTGAAGTCCCAGAGGCCGAACCAGGCTGGATCAATGATCTCGTGATAGTGGCAGCCGAGCAGCTTCGGCAGCAGGTCTCCCAACGTCTGCTTCAGCTCTCCCTCCGTGTAGGCGCGGATCGCGAACGGCTTGCCTTGCGCCGCACAGAAGCGCTGGATCGTGTAGGCGGCGCCGGTGCAGAGGACCTTCGTGTCCGGCCGGATCACGAGGAACTGGGGCAGCGCCGAGTACCGGTCTTGAAAGCCCAGCCAGCGGGCGGCGTGACGCAGGTGCTGGTACTGGACTTCATACTCCGTGTGTCCCGGCAGCTTGACCGGAGCGGGCCACCCCTTCTCGATCCCGAATTCGACCAGGATCGCCCGGCCGCCCGGCTTCAGGACCCGCCACAGCTCGCTCAGAAACCGAATGGGACCCAGGTTGAAGATGAAGGTCTCCGGCAGGTCGTCGCCCAGCGGGAGCCGTATCCGACGGATCCAATCGAGGGCTTCCTGGTGCAGCGCCGTCTCCCCCTTGCCCGCTTCGACCTCGCGGCGGGTCAGTTGCACGGGCGTCATGTCCGCCAGATTTTCGTTGTCAACGATCAGGTCCACGCTGGCCGTGCGCAGGGGCAGCCACTCCGCGTGGGCCTGGGTGCCGCAGGCGTGCCAGCCGGCCTCCCGCGCCAGGCCCAATTGGGAGCGCAGGAACGGGCCGGTGAGGTCCAGGAACAGATAACGCATGCCCAGCTTTTCCGCCGGGAAGAGCTCCGCGGCCATCTCGCGGGCCAGGTACCCGAGACCACCCCCCACCTCCACGACGAGGCGCGGTTTCGGGTTCCACCAGCCGAGTCGGCGCAGGTGCTTCGCCAGCAGCCGACCGTAGGTCAACCCCTGCAGGGCCTCGCAGGGCTCCCGAAACAGATGGGAGACGGTGGTTTCGATCTGGTCGAAGTGCCCTTCCTGGGTCTCGATGTCGTGCAGGTGAAACTCTGACAGGTGCTCCGCCCCCTCGAAGCCCTGGCGGCCGGACCAGCCCTCGCGGATCTGTTGCAGGAGCAGGTCCCACTTGGCCTGGCTCCGGTGCGCGTTCGGCGGTTCCGATCCGTAATAACAGAGGGAGTAGCGGGGCAGCGGCCAGCGCTCCAGGTGCCAGCGCCCGGTCTCTCCGTCCGGTCCGCAGACCCACTTGCCGAACTTGTCCAGGAGCCAGCCCACCGTCGCCTTGCCGTCCATGGCCGTGAGCAACTCCATGCCCATGCGGTTCAGGCGCACCAGCGGCAGGTGATCGTCCAGCGGCGCGAGCCACCATTCGTCCGGCTCGTGCTGGTAGACCACCATGTCCGGCGTCCTCCAGACCCGCAGGCCCAGCACGTCGCCGGCGAGGTCCAGAGGTTCCTGCGGGGCGGAGGCCGGGTGACTCGGTGCGCGCTCGGTCATCAGACGAAGGGTACACGAAGGAGTTCGGCCGAGGCAAGCAGGCGGGGACCGGTCAAGTCTGCGCGGGAATCGTCATCGGCTCTACGACGATCAGGACGCCGCGCATGATCGGATGGAGCGAACAGTGATAGGGGTACCGGCCGGGAGGGAGACCGGGAAGCGTGAAGCTCCCGTTCGGTGCGACCGATCCGGAGTCGAAGGCGCAGCCGGTTGGCGCTCCGTCCGGATCGTCGATCGAGCAGCCGTCGTGGGTGACCGTATGGTGGGACGCGGTCGGGTTGTCCCAGCGGACCGCCGCGCCGGTGGTGACGGTGGCCGAGGCGGGCATGTAGTAGGGTGATCCGCTGTCGATGATGATCTGGAAGGTCGGGGCCGCCGCAGTCCCCGGTCCCGCCGCCGACCACAGGAGGCCGGCCGCCAGCGCCGGGAGCACCGTAGGAATTCTGCGTTGAAAGCCCTTGGGGGACATCCGGGCCATGGATCGCACCATTCGCTAAGAGCCGCGAACCACCCGAAGGGTTCGCCGTATTGATGTTCATTATACCAAACACCGGGCGGCTTGCGGACTTCCCATCCGGTTCCTGGCAAAGCCCTTTGGGCTCTTGCTATACTCGGCGTCCTGGGCCGGCTGTAGACACTTGGAGGGCAAGATCATGGTCTCTCGGATCCTGCTGGCGAGCTGGTTTCTGAGTTGGCTGTTGCCTGGCTCGTCGGCTCTTGCCTTTCGGATCACGGCGCCGGTCGCGGACTCGACGCTCGCGTCGGGGCAGGAGATTCCCGTTCGCGTCGAGTTGGGCATGGAGATCGGGATCAGCCGGGTGCGGTACTACTGGTACCGGCAGGGCGAGGAGCCGCTCGTGGCCCAACTGGCCCGACCGGCCCTGGAGGCGACGGCCTCCGTGTCGCCTCCTTACGGCGGGACGCTCCGAGTGCCGGCCGAGGCTTTCGGCGTGCTGCGGCTCCTAGCGGTGGGGGAGGTCACCCGCGGCCGGCTGGCGGGCAAGGAAGAGTTCGACGAGGTTCTGGTCCGGGTTGCGCCGCAGGCGGCCCTGACGGGGGTCGAGTTCGAGGTGGAGAAGCCCTGGCGGCTGGAGACCTTGGGAAAGATCCTGGAGGTGCCGGTCGTGGGACAGTTCGCTGATGGGGTGACCCGTCGCATCGGCGGAGCGTCGTCCGGCAGCGTCTACCGGAGCTCGGACGAAGCCGTCGTCGCCGTCGATTCGGACGGCCTGATCCGGGTCGCGGGCAACGGGCGGGCGATCGTGACGGTCGCCAACGGGGGCAAGGAAGGGACGATCTCGGTCGTGGTCAAAGCCGACGGGGAGGACAATCGGGCGCCGATTGCGAGGGCCGGGCCGGATCTGACCGTCAAAGGGGGGACCACCGTCGTGTTGAACGCCCTTCGAAGCTCGGATCCGGATGGCGACCCGCTGCAGTACGAGTGGACGCAGATTCGGGGCAACAAGGTGTCGCTCCTGGACCCGGGCAGTGCCAAGGCCACCTTCGTTGCCCCCGTCGTGTCGGCGCGTCGGCTCTTGCAGTTCCGGCTGCGCGTCACCGATATGAAAGGACCGGACACGGTGAAGGGGGCCGACGGCCTGCCCGCCTACGTCAACGTCTGGGTCGAACCGTAGCCCCCGCCCTCTCCGTTTCCTCCGGCGAGACCGTCAGGGGCCGCAGAGGCGGCCCCTGACGGAGCACGTCGCGGCGATCACGCTACCTGTTCGGTTGCGGCGTATAGCGCAGGTACGGCTTCACCGCTTTGAACCCCTTGGGAAACAGATTCTTGGCGTCGGCGTCGGACACGGCCGGGGTGATGATGCAGTCCTCGCCGTCCTTCCAGTTGGCAGGCGTGGCGACCTTGTAGTTGGCCGTCAACTGGAGGGAGTCGATGACCCGCAGCAGCTCGTCGAAGTTGCGGCCCGTGGAAGCCGGGTAGGTGAGCGTGAGCTTGATCTTTTTGTCGGGGCCGATGACGAACACGGACCGGACCGTCATGTTGTCCAGGGCGTTCGGGTGGATCATGTCATAGAGCGTCGCGACCTTCCGCTCCGGATCCGCAATCAGCGGGTAGTTCACGGTGCAACGCTGGGTTTCGTTGATGTCGTTGATCCAGCCCTTGTGAGCGTCCATGGGATCCACGCTGATCGCGATGACCTTGACGTTGCGCTTCTTGAACTCGGGCATGATCTTGGCTACGGTCCCGAGCTCGGTGGTGCAGACCGGCGTGAAGTCCTTGGGATGCGAGAAGAGGATGCCCCACCCGTTACCCAGCCATTCGTGGAAGTTGATCCTGCCCTCTGTCGTATCCGCCGTGAAATTCGGCGCTTCGTCTCCCAGACGCAAAGCCATGGCACACTCCTTTCGTTGAAGAAGGTTGAGATATGGATGGTGGTCTTGGGCATGGTGTACGATACCGCCAACCGGGGCGGAAGTTCAACGGCGAGATGCCGTCGGACGGCCTGCCGGACGTGACAGGAGGGCGGTTGCACGGAGGGGGGGATTCGTGCTAGATGGGTTCCCCTAGAGTCGTAGTCGGCGCAGTGAGTCGGTCAGAGGAGGAGGCGATGGCGACCAAGCGGAAAAAGGCGAAAAAACCCCGCTCCAAGCCCCGTGTGAAAGCGGCCAAGGCCGCTAAGAAGAAGCGGAAGGTTGCCGCCAAGCGTCCGGCGCGCAGGAAGGCGACGGTCAAGCGGCGCAAGGCCGCGGTCGGCAAGAAGGCCGCTCAAAAGGCCAAGAAGGGGAAGGCTCCGGCAAAGGCGAAGGCCAGAGTCAAGGCGAAGCCCAAAGCCAAGGCCCCGATCGTGCCGGCGGCGCCTCCCAGCGGCGGGCCGGAGGTTTCAAGGCCGGCCATGGAGGAATCCAAGTCTCTGCATGACGAGCTGGCCGAGGACATCGCCTTGCCGGAAGACTTGGAGGAGGACATCCCCGGGGAGGACATGAATCTCGATGATGACGAAGAGGCCGAGCCGGACTACCTCGACCGGCCCGACGACGTGGCCGGGGACAATGACGAGTATCACGGTTCTTGACGCGTGCAGCGCACGACGCCCGTCGCCGACTGATCCTCCTCACCGCTCTGACGACGCTGCCGCCTCCACGGTGCTTGCCCGCGCCCTGGGCGTGGGGTTGTCCGAGGCTGGCGCCGTCGTTTCTCCATCGTGAGCCATTTCCTGTTCGTGGCGGGAGCTCTGAGGGAGCGAAGCTCCCAGGCCAGTGCCGAGCTGCAGCTGTCCCACGGACTCTGGGGGCTGCGCACCGCGCTGATCCGCGACAACCTGAAGACGTACCGCACGGAGCAGTCCTGCGGGCTCGTCTATGTGCTCAAGCTGGGCATCTGCGCCGGTTTCACCATCGTGTCCGACCTCTTGCCGCCGGAGGCCCTGGATGCGTTCGTGCGGGAGGAATTGCGGGCCGAGACGCAGTACGGATTCGTGCGGGTGAGCGTGACGCACACCTGGGCGTCGACCCCGGAGCAGAGCCTCGCCCTCCTGAACCGGATTTTGGAGGTGCCCGATCAGGCGGAGCTGACTCGGCGGCTCACCCTGGGGATGCACCGGCTGACCCAGGACCAGCACCGTGCCCTCGTGCAGGCCTTGGGCTGAGGGGTCGTCAGAATCGCCGGCCGGTCATGACCTCGTAGGCTTCCTCGACCGTTCCCACTTCCCTGATCGTGACGTTGAGCTCCAGCGCCAAGCTCGACAGGCCCCACTGGGGCTCGTAGAACTGTCCGCGGGGAATGAGGATGGTGCGGTACCCTTCGCGGGCCGCCGCGCGCACCTTGTCCGGAATGGCGCCGACGACCCCGATCCGCCCGTCCGACTCGAGCGTGCCGGTCACGGCCACTCCGCGCCGGATCGGGTCGCCCTTCAAGACGGCGATGAATCCGACCGCCATGGCGGCGCCCGCGCTCGGCCCGTCGCTGCTCGTCGGTACGTAGGAGAGACCGTAGATGGTCAGCGTCCCGGTGTGGCGGACGGCGGGCGTCCGGTCCACGGCGTATGTGAAGGCGGCTTGCATGGCGCGCAGGTAGGCGCCGAAGAATTGCACCCGGTTGTTCCCCCATTGGAGATGGATCGGATCCGGGGAGGCCTTCTGGTCCCACTGGAGCAGCATGACTTCGAAGACGCCCCGGTTGTTGGAGGAGATCGCGCCGAGCACGGGGACCTCGACGACCGACTCCGCTCCGGCGGGGCTCGCAACGGACAGCAGGACCAGGAGAATCGAGCCACAGGCCAGGGCCGAGGGGAGCCGCCGTTTGTTGAGCCGGTCCGTCATGGGCATCGGTGCTGCAGAGGCAGTCTAGGAAGATTCCGGAAGGATGTAAAGTCGGGCGTAGGGGCGTGGCGATGACCTTGCCGGAGCCGACCGTTCCGAGTAGAGTGCCGGTATGACGCGGAGCGCTCGGTCCGGCCTGCTGCCGCTCGTCGTCGTACTGCTGTGCAGCGCTCCGCCGTCTCCGCCGGCGCAGGCCGCCTGCACGATTGATCGGACGCCCTCGGACCCGGCGGCTCCGTTCACGCGACATCTGGGGCCGGACTGCAGCGAGCAGGAGCGACAGGCGCAGGCCGTGTCCTCCGCCGATCTTCTCGCGGCGCTGAAGGCGGGGCGAGGCCTCGACCTGACCGGCGTGGTCGTCGCCGGGAACCTGATGCTGGATCAACTGCCTGTGATCCCCGTGAGCCGGGTGGACGGACTGTCGCCCGGCCTTCAGCGGGCCGTCCGGGATCGGGGACTGAAGGAGCTGCGCGTGATCGCCGGACCGGTTTCGATCCGGCGCTCTGTCGTTCGGGGCGCGATCCAAACGAACCTCCAGGACGGTCTCCTGCTGTTCAAGGGGCCGGTCACGATGGCCGGGACGACGTTCGAGCAACCGGTGGACCTCTCGCACTCGGGTTTTCTGGGACCGGTTGACGGATCGGAGGCGGTCTTCCTTCGCCAGAGCTTCTTCCTCAATTCGGTGTTCGCGCAGCCGGTCCGGTTCGAAAAGACGGCTTTCGGGGTCCATGCTCGCTTTCACCGGGCGGTGTTTGAGGAGCCGGTCACCTTTCATCGGGCGGGATTCAACGGACTGGCGGAATTTCTGGAGGTGACGTTCGAGAAGGACGCCCGTTTCTCGCAGACCCACTTCAAGATGGGCACAGGGTTCTCGGGCAGCCAGTTTCGCGGCGCCCTGGATTTTTCCGAAGCCCTCTTCGAACGGGAGGCTTTTTTTCTCTTCACGCGGTTCGAGAAAGACGCCTACTTCCGCCGCGCGACCTTCCGGGCCACCGCGGACTTTTCCGACGCGCGGTTCAACGGGGTGGACGACTTCTCCAAGACCTTCTTCAACGACCAGCCCCGCTTTACGAGGACGAAGGCCAACCGGGAGGGGGCCCCGCCGCTCGGGCTCCAAAACCCTCGGATCTTCTACGGAGTCACGGCGGCGCTGGGGATTTTTACCCTGTTCTTCGTCTGGGCTCTCCGGAAAAGGTCCTAGGCCGAGACCACTATATATAGAATTTTCCTTGCCTTTCTCTACATAAGGTAGTATAAGCGATCAATCGTCTGACCGATACGGCCGGAGGGCCTCGTGGAACAGCTTGAAATTCCGTATCAAGTCCGTCTGCAGCAGTTCGAGGGACCGCTGGACCTGCTGCTGCACCTGATCAAGAAGAACGAGATCAATATTTATGACATCCCGATCGCGTTGATTACGCAGCAGTATCTGGACTACCTCAGCCTGATGAAGTCCCTGAACCTGGCCGTGGCCGGGGAATTCCTGGTGATGGCGGCCACGTTGGTGCAGATCAAATCCCGGATGCTTCTCCCGGCCGATGAGACGGAGACCGACGAGGAAGAGGGACCGGACCCGCGCGAGGAGCTGGTCAGACGGCTGCTGGCCTACAAGCAGTTCAAGGAGGCGGCCAGCCAGCTCGAGCACCAGGAACGGCTCTGGCGGGACGTCTTCGCCCGGGAGCCGCTCCCCGTGGCCGAGGTCAGGTCCGAGGAGGCGCTGATCGAGGAGGTCTCGCTGTTCGACTTGGTGGATGCGCTCCAGTCGGTGCTCCTGCGGGCCCCCGATCCGCGCTTGCTCGAGATCGTTTCGGAGAACCTCACGGTCAAGGACCGGATGAATGCAATCCTGGAGACCCTGGAGAGCAAGGAGTCGGTCACGTTCCCGTCGCTCTTCGAGGGACAGTGCCACCGGCTGCTCATCATCGTGACGTTCCTGGCCCTGCTGGAGCTGACGCGGCTCAGGCTGGTGCGGGTGTTTCAAGCGGAGACCTTCGGTCCGATTCTCGTCTCCCGCGCCTTCATGCTGATGACCGACGAGGACGCGGGGGAGCTGTAAGGAGCCAGGCTTGGAGGAGGCTATGAAGACTACGTCAACGGTGCGTGCCGAGGGAGAAGCAGCGAAGGCGCCGTCGCCATTGGCCTTGTTTGAAGGCGGGCCGGAGACGCAGGAGCCGACCGCTTCGACGGCCGTTTCGTCTGGCGAGGGCGAGCCGGAGGCCCGGCCGGCGGTGGAAGAACGCGAGATGTGCGCGATCCTTGAGGCGCTCTTGTTCGTCTCTCAGGGACCGCTCACGGTCGAACGGATGGCCTCGGTGCTCGAGGGGGTTCCCAAGGCCGAGCTCAGGCAGGCGCTGAAGCGGATGCAGGAGGAGTATGAAGCGGCCGGCCGCAGCCTGCAGCTTGTGGAGATCGCCGGCGGGTTCCAACTGGTGACGCGCCCCGACTATGCGCCGTGGATCAAGCGGCTGGAAAAGGCAAAAGCGGCTCCCAAGCTCTCCCGGTCGGCGATGGAATCGCTGGCGATCATCGCCTACAAGCAGCCGATCGTCCGGTCGGAGATCGAGCATATCCGCGGCGTCGAGACCTCCGGCGTCATTCGGACCCTCCTGGAGCGCAAACTCGTCCGGATCGTCGGCCGGAAGGACGTGCCTGGGCGGCCGATCATGTACGGGACGACCAAGTATTTCCTGCAACATTTCGGGCTCCGGGACCTTTCGGAACTCCCGCCCCTGCGCGAGTTCAAGGAGCTGGGCGAAGCCGAGCAGGCGGAGCTGCCGGTCGGGGAGGACCCCCTGACGATCGGCGCGGATCGCGACGCCGCCGAACCGGAGCCCGAGTCCGTCCACCACGCCTGATCCCCCGGCTGTCCACCTGCCGGTCTCTTTCCGCAACCCTTGTCCTTTCTTCGACTGAATGCCTAGAATGGGCCATGGATCTGCTGCTCCCTGAGAAGAAGCGGGCGGTGGCCGCGGACCTGCGTCGGCGGCTGGGGCCGGACAAGGTCCGAGACGACGGGCCGACCTTGACCGCCTACGCGGTGGACGCGAGCATCTACAAGCTGGTTCCCCAGGCCGTCGTCCTGGCCGAAGGGGAGGCGGACATCGAATCGGTGCTCGACTATGCGGGACGGGCCGGTGTGCCGGTGACCCCGCGGGCCGCGGGGACCAACCTGACCGGCTCGGCGATCGGCTCCGGCGTCATCCTGGACGTGTCCCGCATGAGCCGTATCCTGGAAGTGAACTGGGAAGAGAAGTGGGCGCGCGTGCAGCCGGGCCTCGTGTTCGCCGAGCTGAACCGGCGCTTGGCCCGCCAGGGGCTTCTCTTCGGGCCGGATCCCTCCAGCGGGGACATGTGCAAACTGGGCGGGATGGTCGCGAACAATTCCTCCGGGCCCCACACGCTACGGTACGGGTCCGTCAAGGACAACGTGCTCGGGCTGCGGGTCTGCCTCCATTCCGGCTGGCTGGAGGCCAGGCCGTACCGGCTCGACGATCCGGTCCTGGGGGAGTTGCTGATGCGCCACCCGGCGATCGGAACCGTGCTGGAGCTCGTGAAGACCCATGCCGACCTGATCGCGCGCAGGCGGCCGACCGTCAGCAAGAACAGCAGCGGGTACAACCTGTTCGGCCTCCTCGACGGTCTCGGACAGGGGCTCTGGGATCTCCCCAAACTTTTCGTCGGGAGCGAGGGGACGCTCGGCGTGGTCAGCGAAGCCACCCTCCGGCTGGTGGACCGTCCGACGGCAACCGCCACCGCGCTGCTCCACTTCCGCGACCTGGAAGCGGTGGGCGACGCCGTGCCCGGGCTCCTGGCCCTGGCGCCGAGCGCGCTGGAGGTGCTGGACCGGAACACGCTGGACCTGATCGGCCGGGAACGGCACGGGATCCCGGCCGATGCGGCGGCCACGTTGCTGGTGGAGCTCGACGAGGACGGGGCGGGCGGTGCCATCGGGGAGCGCGTCGCCCGCCTGACGTCGGATTGCAAACGCTACCGTCTGTCGGCCGATCCGGTCCTGGCCCACGAGCCGGAGCGGCGCGAACAGCTCTGGAAGGCGCGCAAGGCGCTCTATCCGACCTTGTACCGGTTCGACGCGCGGAAGAAGCCGATCAACTACGTGGACGACGTGGTCGTCCGGGCCGAGCGGATCGGCGAGTTGATCCGCTACCTGGAGGAGGTCTTTCAAGCCAGACGGGTGCCGGTGGCGGTCTTCGGCCACATCGGGAACGGGAACGCCCACATCGTGCCGTTGCTGGACGTGAACGACCGCGGGGACTTCGCGCGGATGGTGGAATCCTATCGGGAGATCCACGAGACGGTTTTGAGCCGGTTCAACGGCTCGATTTGCGGCGAGCACGGGGACGGGCGCGTGCGCGCGGAACTCGTCCGCCGCATGTTCGGGGAGGAGCTCTACGAGCTGTTCGTGCAGGTCAAGCGGAGCCTGGACCCACAGGGCGTGCTGAACCCCGGCGTGAAGCTCAGCCAGACCTCCTTCACCGAGCACCTCGACTTCGCGCGCCTCTCCAAGCCCTGCGCCACCTGTGCCAAGTGCAACTCCGTTTGCCCCGTGTACGACGTCTTCCAGTCCGAAGACATGAGTTCGCGGGGCTGGTTCGAGATCGTCACCGCCAAGGACTACAGCTACCTCGACTCCAGGCGGGTCGTGGAGGCCTGCCTGAACTGCAAGTCATGCCGCACGATCTGTCCTGCCGGGGTGGACGTGTCGGACCTGATCCTCAAGCGCCGGGCGGAGCATCCCAACCGGCTGGCCGGGCTGATCTTCGCCCTGCACGCCCGTCCCCGGCTGTTCGAGCCCCTGCTCAAGCTGGCCGCTGCGACCCAAGGGATCTGGGACCGTCCGTGGGCGCGTGCGTGGCTGGAGCGGCTCACCCGGCCGCTCCTGCGGCGCCTGGCCGAAACCGCCCGGCTGCCCGGGGACATGATCCTGCCGCGTCTGGCGGTCAAACATCTGCGGGATCGCTATCCGGAGCTGGCCGACGGCAAGGGCGCGGACGGAGCGGGGCGGGTGGCCTATTTTCACGGTTGCGCCGCGAACTATTTCGACGACGGGGTGGGGGACGCGGTCATCGCCGTGCTCCGCCGGCACGGGATCGAGCCGGCTTTGCCGCCGCAACGGTGCTCGGGCACGCCCGTCCAGACTTATGGGTACGAAGCCCTCGCGCGGGACCATGCCCGGTTCAACCTGGCGTCCCTCCGCGGCTACGACACGGTCGTGACCGGCTGCGCCTCCTGCACGCTCATGCTGAAGGACTATGTCCGGCTGTTTGACTCGGGCCCGGAGCGGGAAGCGGCCGAGTCGTTGGCCCGCCGGGTCCAACACATCAGCGAATTTGTCGCCGGGCTGGGCGCCGGCCCGGTCGCAAGGCCGGAGGGGGTTGCGAAGAGGAGACGGATTACCTACCATTCGTCCTGCCACCTGCGGGCCGCCGGCGTGACGAAGCAGCCCCGCCAGGTGCTGGCGGCCTTGCCCGGCGTGGAGTTCGTCGAGATGCAGGATGCGGACCGGTGCGCGGGCGGGGCCGGGACCTACCTGGTCAAGGATTACGACACGGCGCAGCGGATCTTCGAGCGGAAGCGGCGGGCGATTCTGGAGAGCGGGGCCGAGGTGGTGGCGACGAGCTGTCCGGCCTGCATGATCCAACTCACCAACGGACTGAGAGGAGCGGTTCCGGTCAAGCACGTGGCGGAGTTGCTGCACGAGGCCTATCAGGCGGCGGACGAGGGGCACGGACGTCCGGCTTCAGACTCATGACGATCCGGAGGGCGGACTGGCTGTTTGTCCTGGCGGTCGTGGCCGTCGTGCTCTTCGTCTCGCTGCTGCCCTCGCCGCGCGAGAACAACCCGCCGGTTCCGGACACGCCCGAACATCGCGGGGTGGGGGAGAAGCTCTGTTCCCAGTGCCATGCCCCTGGGCAGAGCCGGCCGCTGCCTAGCTGGCATCCCAAGCGGCAGGACTGCTTCCGGTGTCATAAGCAGGGCTAGGGGCAAGAGGCGCGAGGCCAGAGGTGATTGCAAGACACGAGGAATCCTCCCCTTCGCCTCGTGCCCCGCGCCCCGCGCCGTTTTGGGAGGAAGATAAATGGTGACGGTGGTGCTGTTCGGTCAGACGTTGCGGCAGACGGTGGAAGAACCGGAAGTGCAGTGTGAAGTGTCCGGGCCGACGACGGTCCGCGGCCTGCTGGAGGCGCACCAGGACAAGCTGGGCAGCCTGCTCTCGCTCATGAACCGGGGCGAGCTGATGGTGACGGTGAACCGGAAGATCGGGACCCTGGATTCATCGGTCAAGGACGGGGATACGGTGAGGCTGACGCACCAGTTCAATCCGACCTTCGACGGAGCCAGGTGGCACAATCCGTGACGGGAAAAGCTGTCAGCCGGTCGAGTTGATCAAGCGGTCGGCGGCGTGGATTCCGCAACGACGCCCATCGCCCGGTACTTCTGCTGTCGCCTCGCCAGCAGAGCCTCGACCGACAACTCCTCGATCTGATGCAGGTGGGTGGAGAGGGCCTTGGCAACCCGGTCGGCCATGGTTTGCGGATCGCGGTGCGCGCCGCCGACCGGCTCCGGAAGCACCTCGTCAACGACCCCGAGCCGGAGCAGGTCGGGCGCCGTCATCTTCAGCGCCGCGGCCGCGTCCGGGGCCTTGGCCGGGTCGTCCCAGAGGATCGCCGCGCAGCCCTCCGGCGAAATGACGGAATAGACGGAGTGCTCCAGCATGAGCACCCGGTCCGCCACGCCCAGGGCCAGCGCGCCTCCGCTGCCCCCCTCGCCCGTGACGACCGAGACGATCGGCACCGTGAGCCGGGACATGACGAGCAGGTTCCGGGCGATGGCTTCGGCCTGCCCCCGCTCCTCGGCGCCGATGCCGGGGTAGGCGCCCGGCGTGTCGATGAAGGTCAGGATCGGCCGCCCGAATTTCTCCGCCAGCCGCATCAGCCGGAGCGCCTTGCGATAGCCTTCCGGGTTCGGCATCCCGAAGTTGCGCTGCATCCGCTCCTTGAGCGTTTTGCCCTTCTGGTGGCCGAGCACCAGGACCGACCGGCCGTTGAACCGGGCGAACCCGCCGACGATCGCCCGGTCGTCGGCGAAGCCGCGGTCTCCGTGCAGCTCGACGAAATCGCGGCAGAACGCGCCGACGTAGTCGAGGATCGAGGGGCGTTGCGCGTGCCGCGCGATCTGGGTCCGCTGCCAGGCGGTGAGGTTGCCGTAGATCTCGGCCTCCACCTGGGCCAGGCGGGTCTTGAGCTTCCGGATCTCCTCCTGCGCGGACGCGCGCGAAGATCCGGCGCCGGTCAGCTTTTCGATCCGCTCTTCGATCTCCCGGATCGGCTTTTCGAATTCCAGATAGTCGCGCATCTTTTTCTCAGCAAGCAGCGATAGGCTATCAGCTATTCGCTCTCTGCGCTCCTTATAGCAGCGCCACCGTGCCCTTGCCCAGCGCCTCTTCCACCTCGGCCACGAACCCGTCGCTGGGGAGCACCTTCAGATCCGGGAGCGGCGTCGTGTCCGCTTCCAGGTCCGGTGCGAGGCAGAGGGTAAGGTAGATCGGGGCCGGACCCGGATGCCGCCGCAGGATCTGCTGGAGCTGGTCCAGACGGGACGCCGCTTCGGTCGCCTCGCCGATCCGCACGTTCACCTTGCTGACCGACCGGGCCAGCAGGTCCGTGAGGGATTCCAAGCGGAGGCCCTTGAGCCGCGTGCCCTTCTCCGCCCGGTCCACGGTCCCCGTCACCTGCACGACGCTCTCGGGCGCGAGCAGGGCGCCGGCGGTCCGGTAGAGGTCCGGGAACACGATCACCTCCACGAGCCCGTGCGGGTCCTCCACCTGGACGTAGGCCATCCGGTCGCCCTTCTTGGTGGTCATGACCTTGATCGTGGACACGATGCCGCAGAGCTTCACTTCCTTGCCGTCGCCGACCTCGGAGAGGTGCGCGGAGTTCGTGGTCGAGAGCCTTTCGATCGCGGCGGCGAAGCGGGCCAGCGGGTGGGCGGTGATGTAGAAGCCGGTGAGCTCCCGCTCGTGCTTGAGCCGCTGGGTCTGGTCCCACTCGGGGAGATCGGGCAGGGGCGGGTCGATAGTTTCCGCGGCGGCCGCTCCGCCGCCCACCGGGTCCCCGAAGATGCTGGTCTGCCCGTGGGCGCGCTCGCGCTGGACGGCGGCGGCCTCCTCCATGACCCGGTCCAGGACCGCCGCGAGCTGCGCGCGCCGCGCGCCGGAGGAGTCGAACGCGCCGACCTTGATCAGCCCTTCGAGCACGCGCTTGTTGACCTTGTGCAGGTCTATGCGCCGGCAGAAGTCGGAGAAGGATCGGAACCGGCCCCCCTCGTTCCGGGTCGCGATGATGGACTCCACCGCCCCCTCGCCCACGTTCTTGATCGCCGCCAGGCCGAACCGGATGCCCTCGTCCACGACCGTGAAGACCGTGTAACTCTCGTTCACGTCCGGCGGGAGCACGCGGATGCCGAGGTCCCGGCACTCCGTGAAGTAGCCGACCATCTTGTCGGCGTTCCCCATTTCGCTCGTGAGCAGGGCGGCCATGAACTCGGTCGGGTGGTGGGCCTTCAAATAGGCGGTCTGGTACGTGACGAGCGCGTAGGCTGCCGAGTGCGACTTGTTGAAGCCGTAGCCGGCGAAGTAGGCCATCAGGTCGAACAGCTTCTCGGCCTTCTTCTCCGAGAGGTGGTTCTTCTTGGCCCCCTGGATGAAGAGCGCCTTCTGCTTCTCCATCTCCTCCGGCTTCTTCTTCCCCATGGCGCGGCGGAGCAGGTCGGCTTGCCCGAGCGAGAAGCCGGCCAGGCGGTTGGCGATGGCCATGACCTGCTCTTGGTACACGATCACGCCGTAGGTCTCCTTCAGGATCGGCTCCAGCGCCGGCGGGTCGTAGGTGATCTGGGACGGGTCCCGCTTGCGCTTGATGAAGTCCTCCACCATGC
Organism: Nitrospirota bacterium; assembly: GCA_040757595.1. Taxonomy (NCBI): domain Bacteria; kingdom Pseudomonadati; phylum Nitrospirota; species Nitrospirota bacterium. Next base: position 107,753 of record JBFLWP010000011.1, read on the forward strand.
CGCTCTCCAACGGGCCGGGCCGGTAGAGGGCCAGGATCGCGATCAGGTCCTCGAAGCACTCCGGCTTGATCCGCACCAGCAGGTTGCGCATGCCGGGGCTTTCCAACTGGAAGATGCCGGTCGTCCGGCCGGAGGCCAGCAGGGCGTAGGTGGCCGGATCGTCCAGCGGGAGCTTCGCGCTGTCCAGCGGCGAAGGCTGCCGCTCGTTGACCAGCCGGACCGCGTGGCTGATCATCGTCAGAGTCTTCAGGCCCAGGAAGTCGAACTTGACGAGCCCGATCTTCTCGACGTCGCCCATCGAGTACTGGGTGACGATTTCGTCGTTGGCCCCCTTGTAGAGCGGCACGTGGTCGGTGAGCGGGGCGTCGGAGATCACGACCCCGGCCGCGTGGGTGGAGGCGTGCCGCGCCAGCCCTTCCAGAGCCTTGGCGGTCTGCATCAGCTCGGCCACCTTGGGATCGGTTTCGGTCAGCTCCCGCAGGCGCGGCTCCTGGAGCAATGCGTCGTCCAGCGTGATGTTGAGCTGGTTGGGCACGAGCTTGGCGACCCGGTCCACGTCCGCGTAGGGGATCTCCATGACGCGCCCCACGTCGCGGATGGCCGCCTTGGCCCCGAGGGTCCCGAACGTGATGATCTGGCAGACGTGGTCCGCCCCGTACTTCTCGATCACGTAGTTGATGACCTCGCCGCGCCGGTCCATGCAGAAGTCCATGTCGATGTCCGGCATCGTGACCCGCTCGGGGTTCAGGAACCGCTCGAACAGGAGGTGATAGCCGAGCGGGTCGATGTCCGTGATCCGGAGCGCGTAGGCGACCAGGCTGCCGGCCGCCGAGCCCCGGCCAGGCCCGACCGGGATGCCGCGGGAGCGGGCGAAGTTGATGATGTCCCAGACGATCAGGAAGTAGCCGGCGTAGCCCATCGTGATGATCACGGTCAGCTCTTCCTTGAGGCGCGCCGCGTAGGCCTCGGGCGGGATCGAGCCGGGCCACTCCTTCAGCCGCTCGGCCAGGCCCCTGGTGGCCAGCTTCTCCAGGTAGCTCTCGCGGGTCTCGCCCTCGGGGACCCGGTACTGGGGGAGGTAGCTCTTGTTGAAGGCTAGGTTGAGGTCGCACTGCTCCGCGATCTTGCAGGTGTTCCGCACCGCCTCCGGCAGCTCCGCGAACTCGGCCACGATCTCCTCGGTGGACTTCACGTAGAGCTGGTCGGTGTCGAAGCGGAGGCGGCCCGGATCGTTGAGCGTCTTGCCGGTCTGGAGGCAGAGCATGATGTCGTGCGGGCGGGCGTCCTCCTTCTTCAGATAGTGGCAGTCGTTGGTCCCGGCGAGGGGGATGCCCAGCTTCTTGTGGATCTCGACCAGGCCTCGGTTGGCGATCTGCTGGTGCTCCAGCCCGTTGGCCTGTACTTCCAGATAGTAGTGGTCCGTGCCGAAGATCTCCCGGTATTCCCCCGCGGCCTTGATGGCCCCGTCCAGATCCTTCTGCCCGATCAGGTAGGGGACCTCTCCGCTGAGGCAGCCGGAGAGGGCGATGAGCCCCTCATGATGTTGCTGGAGCAGCTCCTTGTCCATCCGCGGCTTGTAGTAGAAGCCCTCCAGATAGGCCTTGCTGACCAGCTTGATGAGGTTCTGGTAGCCGGCCAGGTTCGTGGCCAGGAGAATCAGGTGATAGTAGTCGTTGTGGGCGAGATGGCTCTCCTTGCTCTGCCGGTTCCCCGGCGCCAGGTAGGCCTCGCAGCCGATGATCGGCTTGACCCCGCCAGCCTTGGCCTTCTGGTAGAACTCCACCGCTCCGAACATGTTGCCGTGGTCGGTGATGGCCACCGCCGGTTGGCCGAAGGCCTTGACCTGCTTGACGAGCGGGTCGATCTGGTTCGCCCCGTCGAGCAGGCTGTACTGGGTATGGAGGTGGAGGTGGACGAATTGGGCAGGCACGGGGGGAACCTCGACGGGGGAATTGTAATCGGAGGGGGGAAAGAAGTCAATGAAAGAGGTCCCGGCTGACGAACGGCGCCCGCGTCGGGTACCCGTTGCTCTTGATTGCAACGGGTGAACGGACGTGATGCGTCGGCCAGGCTGGTTTTCTCAGCCTTGCCGTTGGCCGCTCGCCTCATCGGATTTAGAAGAACGGCTCGCGGCACTCACATGCTCTCAACGTGCAGGTTCCCGCCGTGCCGCACGCCTCAGCGGGCATCCGTTCCATCCGGGTCAGCGCCTTGCTTTTCCTGGGGAAGCGGCCTAGACTTCGCTCATTAAGCGGTGGACCAACTTGCGGAGGCCGAGCGGCTGTTGGAGCGAAAATTTAGGATTGAGCCGTTCCCCCATGGTCTCAACGTGTCCGCTCCCGGATCGGACTTGCGCGTCCAGATTCAGACTGATCCCCGGTATCTTTCGTTCGTGGGTCGGGCGACGGTCAAGAATGTGTTGGGTCTGAGTCTGCCCGTGGCAAGTCCGGAAGACGTGCTGCAAGGCAAGCTGTGGGCGGTGGTGGACTCCGAGCGACAGCCGAGCAAGCGGCAGAAGGATCAGGCCGACATCGCGCGGCTGCTGGAAGCCTACCCTGAGTTGCGAAAACGGGTTCCCTCTGAGGTACTGGCTCGGCTGGTATGACCTGTGTTTGCTTTTCTCTCGACGAGTGTAGATTCCCACGCCCTACCGGGCGTGGCACTCTCAGAATTCAAGCTGCGCTTGTCCGGCGGCAAACCCGCCGGACCTTGCTCACACCCCCGTCCTTCCAGACGGGGACCTCTCGCTGGATTAGACTTCACCCATCCTTTCTCGCATTTGTCCATCCTTCCGTACGACAGGTGCCAAATATGACTCGCCGCACACTCCGCAAAGCGCTTGCCCTGGTATTGCAGACCAGTCTGGTGGTAATGCTCTCTGGTTGTGTGATGCCTCCTGAACGTCGAGACCCGTTTGTCACGTTAGCTAAGGCTGACACTTCCTATAGAAATCTGACGCTTGGGCTGGTTTTCTCGGACAACACGAAAAACGCCATCCAGTATGCGCACAAGTTGTATTCTGGAGGCTTGAAAAACTGGGTTGCCCCCATCGCCGAGAATACATTCCAAGACATCGCCGCTGTTTTCCAGAGGAATTTCAAGACGGCTATCAAGATCGAAAGGGCCGAGGATGCAAGAACCGTCGGCGCTGACTTGGTAGCTATCCTTGACATTTACGCGAAATTTCCGAATTCAAACTTTGAGGGCGCAACAATTGATGTGAACACCATGTTTTTGAAATCTGACAATGAGCAAATCGATTTGATTCGTGTCAAAGGGGTTGCCTCTCTTTCTCTTGACATGGGCATGGCCATTCAAAACGCTACGGATGAAGTGGTCAACAAATTGGAATCCGCCCTGCGTGGATCGGTAAAGTTGGCTGAATTAAACACGGCCAAGGCCGAATTTATGATCGCTGAGCGGCCAGCTACTCCGCCTGGTCCGGCGATCCCGGACAGCGATGTCGATCATGTGCGCGCAGTAAAGGTGTCCGCAAAAAAGTCCGCATATGCCGTAGTGGTCGGCATCGAGCAGTATCGGGAGAAGCTTCCGAAGGCGGACTTTGCGGATCGGGATGCAACCCTCATGGGCGAGTATCTGACCAGGGTTCTGGGGTATCCGGAAGAAAACGTGATCGTGCGTGTTAACGCCAAGGCCGCCAAGACGGATTTGGAAAAATACTTCGAAGGGTGGTTGCCGAACAACGTGGAGAACGACAGCTCGGTCTTCATCTATTATTCCGGGCATGGCGCGCCGAACCCAAAGACCGGCGAGGCGTACCTCGTGCCCTACGACGGCGATCCGACCTTTGTGGAGAAGACCGGTTATCCGCTCAAACGGCTTTATGCGGCGCTCGACAAGTTGCCCGCCAAGGACGTGACGGTCGTGCTGGATTCCTGTTTCTCCGGAGCAGGCGGACGGTCGGTCCTTGCACAAGGGGCCAAGCCGATGGTGCTCTCCGTGGAGAATGCCATCGTGGCCGGCGGAAAGACCGTGGTCTTGTCCGCCAGCGCCGGGGATCAGATTTCCAGTGCCTACTCGGAGAAGGGCCACGGGCTCCTGACCTATTTTTTCCTCAAGGGTCTGCAGGGGGAGGGCGATCTCAACAAGGACGGCACCATCGACCTAGCCGAGCTCTACGAGTACGTGAAGCCGCGGGTCCAGAAGGTCGCCCGCAAGCAGTTCAACAACGAGCAGACGCCGCAATTGCTGGCGAGTCCCGATCTTCTCCGCAAGGGCGTCGGCCGTCTGGTCGAGCGCGCGCAATAGTTGCTCCGCTCCCTCTCAGGCCCCTGATCTCGCCTTGAAACTTCCGGAAGGCATCTGCTATTCTGGCACGCAGTTTTTCTCGCTGATGGCTGACGGCTGTTGGCTATTAGCTTCTTCGAAGGAGCAGTCATGGCTGCGATCAAGCGGGCGTTGATCAGCGTGTCGGACAAGACCGGCGTCGTCGAGATGGCCAAGGGGCTGGCGGCTCTGGGTGCCGAGATCCTCTCGACCGGGGGCACGGCGAAGGCGCTGCGGGACGCGGGCGTAGCCGTCACCGACGTGGCCGCCTATACCGGCTCGCCGGAAATCCTGGATGGCCGCGTGAAGACGCTCCATCCCAAGATCCACGGAGGCCTGCTGGGGCGCCGCAAGGACCCCAAGCACGCGGCCGAGATGCAGCAGCAGGGGATCGGACCGATCGACGTCGTGGTGGTGAACCTCTATCCCTTCGAAGCCGCGATCGCCAAGCCGGACTGTACCTTCGACCATGCCATCGAGAACATCGACATCGGCGGGCCCTCGATGCTCCGCTCCGCCGCCAAGAACCATGAGGACGTGCTCGTCGTCGTAGACCCGGCGGACTATACGAAGGTGCTGGACGCCCTGAAGGCCGGGTCGGTCACGCCGGCGCTGCGGCGGGAGCTGGCGGCCAAAGTCTTCCAGCACACGGCCCGGTATGACAGCCTGATCGCCGGCTATCTGGAGAAGCAGGCCGCGGGCGAGTCGGCCAAGTTTCCCGCGATCCTCTCGCTCCAGTACGAACGGGTGGAGATGCTGCGCTACGGGGAAAACCCGCACCAGCAGGGGGCCTTCTACCGGGAGCTGGGCGCGAAGGAGCCTTCCGTCGCACGGGCCAAGGTGCTGCACGGCAAGGCGATGTCCTACAACAATTATTTGGACGCCAACTCCGCGCTCGAGCTGGCCAAGGAGTTCGACGGGACGGCGGCCGTGATCGTCAAGCACAACAATCCTTGCGGGGTGGCTCTGGGAGCCAGTCCGGTCGAAGCCTACGTGAAGGCCCGTGAGACCGATCCAGTGTCGGCTTTCGGCGGCGTCATCGCCTTCAACCAGCCGGTGGACCTAGCCGCGGCCAAGGAGATCACCTCGACCTTCGTGGAGGTGGTCGTGGCGCCCGGTTATGCGGAGGACGCGCTGGCCGAGCTCAAGCGCAAGAAGGACCTGCGGCTGTTGGACATCGGGCCCCTGACGCTGACCGTCCGCGACGGGCTGGATCTCAAGAAGCTGGTCGGAGGGCTCATCGTGCAGGACCGGGACTTTGGGACCCTGGGCGACCTGCACGCGCTCAAGGTGCCGACCAAGCGCCAGCCGACGGAGGAAGAGTATGCGGTCTGCGCCTTCGCCTGGAAGGTCTGCAAGCACGTGAAGTCCAACGCGATCGTCTATGCCCGGCCCGGCCAGACGGTCGGGATCGGCGCCGGGCAGATGAGCCGGGTGGATTCGGTCAAGCTGGCCGGGATGAAGGCGGTGCTGCCGGTGAAAGGCTGCGTGATGGCCTCGGACGCCTTCTTCCCGTTCCGGGACGGGGTGGACGCGGCGGCGCAGGCGGGGATCACGGCCGTGATCCAACCGGGCGGCTCGATCCGGGACCAGGAGGTGATCGCGGCAGCGGACGAGCATGGGCTGGCGATGATCTTGACCGGCATGCGGCATTTCCGCCATTAAACGGCCGTGACACGTGAAGCGTGATGCGTGATCAGGTCGGGCCCTTCTCCGGAAGCTTCTTCTCTGCATATTCCGACCACTCATCGCTGATCCTCCTCTCGCCACCCATTACCCATCACCCATCACCCAAGGCCTACCTGTGAAAGTGCTGGTGATCGGCAGCGGGGGACGCGAGCACGCCCTCGCGTGGAAGATCGCGCAGAGCCCGCGCGTCTCCCGGGTCTATTGCGCCCCGGGCAACGCCGGCATCGAGCAGACGGCCCGCTGCGTCCCCATCGCCGCCGAGGACATCGCCGGGCTGAAGACCTTCGCGATCCGGGAGGGGATTGACCTGACCGTCGTGGGGCCGGAGGCGCCTCTGGCGCGGGGCATTGCGGACGAATTCCGAAAGGAACGGTTGAAGATTTTCGGACCGACGAAGGGGGCGGCGCAGATCGAGTCCAGCAAGACCTTCGCCAAGCACCTCATGGTCCGCCACAAGATTCCGACGGCGACCGCCAGAACCTTCGACGCCCTCGAGCCGGCGCTGGACTATCTGGACGGGCATCCCTTGCCGGTCGTCGTGAAGGCGGACGGGCTGGCCCAGGGCAAGGGGGTGGTGGTGGCCGCGACGAGGGAACAGGCCCGCCAGGCTGCGACCGACATGCTGGAGAAACAGGCGTTCGGCCAGGCCGGGCTGCGGGTCGTGGTGGAGGAGTTTCTCGACGGCGAGGAGCTGACCGTGATGGCCTTTACGGACGGGAAGGCGGTCGTGCCGATGGTCGGCGCCCAGGACCACAAGCGGATCAACGACGGCGACCAGGGCCCCAACACGGGCGGCATGGGCGCCTATGCCCCGGCGCCGCTGGCCTCGCCAGCCTTGCAGGCGGCCGTGGTCCAGACCGTGCTGCGTCCCATCGTGAGCGCCCTGTCCCAGGTGGGAAGCCCCTACTACGGGGTCCTGTACGTGGGCCTGATGGTCGTGCGCGGGACGCCCTACGTGCTGGAGTTCAACGCCCGGTTCGGCGATCCGGAGACGCAGGTCGTCCTGCCGCTGCTCAAGACCGACCTCGTGGAGGTCATGATGGCGGTGGTCGAGCACCGGCTGGATCAGATCGAAGTCGAGTGGCACGACCAGGCGGCGGTCTGCGTGGTCCTGACGTCCGGCGGCTATCCCGGCTCCTACGCCACCGGCCTGCCGATCACCGGGCTCGCGGAGGCCCAGGCGGTGCCGGGCGTCACGGTCTTCCACGCTGGCACGAAGCGACAGGACCGCGACGTCGTGACCGCCGGCGGGCGGGTCTTGGGCGTGACCGGCGTCGGTCCCCGGCTCACGGTCGCGCGCGAACGGGCCTACCGGGCCGCCCGGACGATCGCCTTTTCAGGCTGCCACATGCGAACCGACATCGCGGCCCGCGCGCTGAAAGCCGGAGCCTGAGGCGGTCGGGATCGAGGTCCCGTGGCGCGGACGCTGCAACTCACGGATTCAGCCGGCGACCCGGTCGTCCCCGTGCTGGAACAGGCAGCCGACCTGGTGCGGCGCGGCGGCGTGCTGGCCATGCCGACCGAGACCTTCTACGGGCTGGGGGCCGATCCGGCGAACGCGACCGCGGTCCGACGCGTGGCGGCGATGAAGGGACGGGCGGACGGGCCGCCGATCCTGGTTCTCATCGCGGACATTGCGATCCTGTCCTCGTTCGTGCCCACGGTGCCCTCCAGTGCCAAGCTGCTCATGGACCGGTTCTGGCCCGGCCCGCTCACGCTGGTGTTGCCGGCCCGCTACACCCTGCCGGTTGCCTTGACCGGCGGGACCGGCACGATCGGGATCAGGCAGCCGGCCTCGGCCCTGCTCCGTGAGCTGCTGCTGCGGACCGGGCCCTTGACGGGAACCAGCGCGAACAAGACCGGTCAGCCCCCGGCCAGGACGGCCGGGGAAGTCGAGGCCATCCTGGGGCGGGACGTGGATCTGATCCTCGACGGCGGGCCGACGGCCGGGGAGGCCCCGTCCACGGTGGTGGACGCCACCGGCCCGATTCGGTTGCTCCGGGAAGGGATGATCAAGCGGGATCGCCTCGCAACGGCCCTCGGGGAAGCCGGGCTGAGGCTGGAGCCCTGAGGACGTCGCGCGAGGGAGCCTCGGCCCATCGGGAGCCAAGAGGACCGCTCGCACCGATCACCAACAAGAAGGGGGGAGCCAATGGAGCGAAAGCTGAGGGGCGCAGCGAGGCCGGGCCTTGCCTGGCTGTTGGGGATGGCCTTCATCCTGAGCGGGTGTGATTACTGGCCGCCGGCCCTGCAGGCCCAGATCGAGCAGTTGCGGACCGAAGTGCAGACGGCGACGGCCGAGCGGGCCTCGATGGAAAATCAGCTCCGGGAGACGATGAAGGCGAAGGAGGAGCTGCAGGCCCGCGTGGATGAGCTCGCCCGACTGAACCAGGAACTGATTGCCCGAGCGACCGGACTGGAGCAGGAGCTGGCGGCTGAGCGGGCCAAGACGGCCAAGTTGGGGAAGCCCTCGGTGAAGGCCGGCGCCAAACCGGCCCAGAAAAAGGCCGCGCCCAAGAAGCAGCCGCGCAAGACGACGAAGAAGAAGACGACGAAGGCGACGTGAGGCGATCCGCGTTACGTGGACTTGGCGGGTGGGGAGGAGGCCGTCCCGGAGGAAGAAGCCGCCGTGCCTGAGCCGGTCCCTGCGGACGGTGAGGCCGGCGCGCTCGGGGCGGTGGCCGGGGCGGAAGCCGGTTCCTTCTTCTCGGCCTGGCCGTTGGCTGGCTTTCCGCTCGCCTCGGCCTGACCGGTCGGCTTCAGCTTGTCGGAATAGTCGGTGACGTACCAGCCGCTTCCCTTGAACATGATGGCGGGCGGCGAGATCACCTTGCTGACCGGTTGGCCGCACCGGGCGCAACTGGAGACCGGCGGGTCGCTGATCTTCTGCCTCACCTCGAACCGGTGCCGGCAGCTCTGACAGAGATATTCGTAGATCGGCACGAATTCACCTCATCATCCGGTCGGTGACGGACCAGCCGGCACGGTCGTTTTTTGACATAACACCGCGGACGGCAAAGTCAAGCCGACGGACGGCACGTCCCGGTCCCACGGCCGGCGGAACCGGTTCAGGCCAATTTCCGGATCGCCGCGTCCATCCGGTCCAGCCCCCGGACGATCGCGTCCATGCTGGTGGCGTAGGAGAGGCGGATGTGGAAAGCGCTCCCGAACGGCTCTCCCGGAACCACCGCGATCTGGGCTTCCTGGAGCAGGTAGGCGGCCAGGTCGGCCGGCGAGGCGATCGTGCCGCCCCCGTGGCGCCGGCTCAGGAGTCCCGAGACGTTCGGGAAGGCGTAGAACGCGCCGGTCGGCATCCGGCAGCTCACCCCCGGAATCTTGTTCAACCGCTCCACCATCGCGCGCCGCCGCCGGTCGAACTCGGCGACCATCCGCTGCGTGAAGGCGCCCCCGCCCCGGAGCGCCGCCACGGCGGCCTTCTGCGAGATGGAGGCCGGGTTGGAGGTGCTCTGGCTCTGGATGTCGGCCATGGCGGTGATCAGGGGTTTGGGGCCGGCTGCGTAGCCGATGCGCCAGCCGGTCATTGCGTAGGCCTTGGAGACTCCGTTGACCACCACGGTGCGCGCGGCGACCTCCGGGCCCAGGCTGGCCATGCTGACGTGCGTCGCCCCGTCGTAGAGGATCTTCTCGTAGATCTCGTCGGAGATGATGACGAGGTTGTGCCGCACCGCGACCTCGGCGATCGCTTCCAGCGTGGCCCGGTCGTAGGTCGCCCCGGTGGGGTTGCCGGGGCTGTTGACGACGACGGCCTTGGTCCGCGGAGACAGGCACGCCTCCAGCATCGGCCGGCGGACGGCGAACCCGTCCGCTTCGCTGGTCTCCAGCAGGACCGGGGTGGCGTCGTTCAGCAGCACCTGGTCCCGGTACGACACCCAGAACGGGGAGGGGATGACCACCTCGTCGCCGGCTTCGAGCAGGGCCTGGGCCAGGTTGTAGAGCGTGTGCTTGGCCCCGCAGGAGACGAGGATCTGGGACTTCTCGTAGGTGAGGCCGTGATCGGCTTTGAGCTTGTCGAGGATCGCGCTCTTCAGCTCGTCGATGCCGGAGGAGGCCGTGTACTTGGTGAAGCCGGCTCTGATCGCCGCTTCCGCCGCCGCCTTGATCGGCTCGGGGGTGTCGAAATCCGGCTCCCCGGAGGCAAAGTCGATGACGTCGATGCCCTGGGCCGCCATGGCCTTGGCCGTGGCCGTGATGCTCAGCGTAGGGGAGGGCACGATGCGGCCCGCGCGCGCAGCCAGCTTCATCGGGGGGCCCTCCGGAGACGGTCCCGCAGCCGCCCGGCCACTTCCGGGTGGACGAAGTCGTGCAGCGCCCCGCCCAGGCCGGCCACTTCCTTCACGATGCTGGAGGTCAGGTACGAATATTCCTCGCTCGGCATGAAGAACACCGTTTCGAACCGGTTGTCGAGTTTGCGGTTGATCAGCGCCATCTGGAACTCGTATTCGAAGTCAGAAATCGCGCGCAGTCCCCGGATCACCGCCTGCGCGCCGTGGTGCCGGACGTAGTCCACCAGCAAGCCGTCGAACGCCTCCACGGTCACGTGGGGGAACTCCTTCGTCACGAGCTTGACCATCTCCACCCGCTCGGCAACGTCGAAGAGCGGCCGCTTGCTCGGATTCGGCGCCACCGCCACGATGATCCGGTCAAACACCCGGAGGCTCCGGGCGATGATGTCGGTGTGGCCGTGGGTGATGGGATCGAACGTGCCGGGGTAGACCCCTGTCTTCATGGGGCGGGAGCTTCCTCTGTCTGCAGTCTGAACACTGACAGCGTGGTGTCTCCGTAGCGATATTGGCGCGTCCTGCTGAGGCGGCCGATCTGCGGCGGGATCGTCACCCTGCTGGAATGTTCCAACACGATCGTGGTGTCGGAGGAAATGATAGCACTCGCGCTCAGGGATGGCAACAGCTCGGTCGCGGAGCGCGCGTCGCCGTACGGAGGATCGGCAAAGACGAAATCGTAGGGCGGGACGCCCATCCGGGCCTGTTTGAAGAACTGGCCCGCGCTGCAGGCCCGGACGTCGGCCGCCGCGCCCAGGCCGCACCGTGCGAGATTGGCGCGGAGGATGCGCAGCGACGATTGGTGTCGCTCGACGAAGGTGGCCAGCCGCGCCCCCCGGCTCAAGGCTTCGATGCCGATCGCGCCGGTGCCCGCGTACAGGTCCAGGAAACGCGCGCCGACGACGGTCGGGCCGAGGATGGCGAACAGGGCTTCCTTGACCCGGTCCGAGGTGGGCCGCAGTTGCGTCTTGCCCGGTCCGAGGAGCCGGCGCCCCTTGTGGGAGCCGGCGATGACGCGCATGCCGTCGTCCTTTCGCTCGAGCTCGGCGGCAGGCTATCACGAGGTTTTTCCGAGCGTCAAGGCGCGCGAGGAGTGCGCGGGCCGGATCGGAGGGACCGAAGTCGAGGAGCCGGGACGGCCGGCTGGTCCGCCGCTTTGACTGAGTGGGGCAGAGGCGCGCTATAATGCCCGGGCCGACGGGCAGACCCGGCCTGCGCTACGTCGTGCGGACGGATGGGAGGGGCGGGAGTCCGCGAGAGGGGCGGGAGGTCGAGCTAGCGCGTGGTCACCGGCTGCATGGTCGGGGCCAGGAGGCTCTTCCGGCGGTTCATGGAAATGGTCCGGTCAATGATCGAACCGCAGTTCAGGCACTTCCAGGCGTAGAAGATGAGGAAGAAGTCGGAGAACCGCTCCAACATCATCAACCCCTTACACTTGGGACATTCCATAAGGAAACCTCCTTTGGTGTCGCCAGCTTAGACAGGTGGAACCGTAGAGCAATTCTTGGACCATTTGAGCCATTGCTTGTGTTTTAATTTTAAATATCAATCAGTTACGATGTTTTCCGGGGATTGGGATTTTCCCTGATGTCAAGGGATTGACTCCAAAAATCGTCACTTTGCTGAGTGATTCGCGTCACAGGAGGGGATGGTGCCTGCCGCAGACCGGGGAGGTGGAATCAGCCGATGGCCTGAGGCGGAACGTCCGCGCGAGCGGCTCATCCGGGAAGGGCCGGAGGCCCTCTCCGACGCCCAGCTCCTCGCGATCCTGCTGCGCGTCGGCCGTCCGGATTCGTCGGCCGTGCAGGTGGCGATGGAGCTGTTGGACCGGCTGCAAGGGCTCCAGGGATTTGCGAACCGCGGGGTGGACGAGCTCTGCCGCGTCCCCGGCATCGGGCCGGCCAAGGCCGCGCAACTGAAAGCCGGGATCGAGCTGGGCCGGCGGGTCCTGGCCGCACCGCTGGCCACCCGGGCCTGCATCGGGTCGAGCCGGGACCTCTTCCGCCACTACTATCCGCTGCTGCGGGACCTCCGCCACGAAGTCTTCAAGATCGTCCTGCTGGATGCCAAGCACCGGATCCTGCGGGACGCCACCGTGTCCCGCGGCAGCCTCACGCTCAGCATCGTCCACCCCCGGGAAGTCTTCAACCTCGCCGTGCGCGAATCTGCGGCGGCGGTGATCCTTCTGCACAACCATCCCAGCGGCGATCCCCAGCCCAGCGCGGAGGACCGGGCCCTGACCGCGCGGCTCATCGCGGCCGGCGACGTACTGGGGATTCCGGTGCTGGACCATTTGGTGATCGGGGACGGCCGGTACGTCAGCTTCGCCGACGAGGGCTGGCTGGAGCGCGGCGGCGACGGGAGCGCGCTGCCGGAAACCGGGGGCGGACGCAGGCGCGGCGCGGGCCGCCGCGGCCGCCGGTCGGACTCAGAGCCGGGACGGGCGTGAAACCGTTTGCTCGACCCGGACGGTTTTGTTATATACACCCAACCAGCAGCCAGCACCGAGCCCCGTGCCTGTCCGCCGCTCCGACTGAGCCTCGGACAGGGGAGGGGAGGAACCAGGGGAGAGCGGGTATGGCCAGCCGACAGCCTCGCCCCGGCCATGTAAGCTCTGGACGTTCCGCCGGCCCGTGGCCTGTGGCCCTGTGCTGGGTCCTCCTTGCCTGCTGCTGGCTAGGCTCAGCCGGAAGCGCCTCCGCCGCCTCGCCCGCACCGCTCGGCAAGGGCGTCTTTCTGGTCGCCAGCCCCGCCCTGCAGGATCCGAACTTTCTCCAGTCCGTCATCCTGATCTGCGAGCATGGTCCTGAAGGGACCCTGGGCGTCGTCCTCAACCGTCCCACCGGCCTGCTCCTGTCGGAAGCGTTGCCGCAGATCTCCGTGCTCAAGGGAACCTCCTACGTCCTGTTTGCCGGCGGGCCGGTGCAACCGGGCGGGATCCTGATGCTGTTCCGGGTGACCAAGGCGCCGCAGGACTCGCGCTCGGTGATGGAGGGAATCTATCTCGGGGGCGACCTGGAGACGCTGACGCAGGTGATCACGAAGCCGGAGCCGACGGAGACCTTCCGGGCCTTCGCCGGCTACGCCGGCTGGGCGCCCGGACAGTTGGAAGCGGAGCTGACCGGGGGCTCCTGGGCCGTCGTGCCGGCCGACTCCTTCAGCATTTTCGACAAGGACCCGGCCAACCTCTGGGCGGACTTGGTCGAAGCGCTCAAGACGCCGGGGCCGGTGCGTGCTCCCGTCATTCCTGCTCCCTCACGGGCACAGGGCATCACAGGGCCTCATCATTCACGTCTTCGTCCAGCCGGGGAGTTCGTCGTCATCCGGAATTGATTGAAGGGGGTCTCATGAAGCCATCCAACGTCAAGGCGATCCGAAACGTTGCCGTCGTGTCGTACACGGGGGCGGGCAAGACCTCGCTCGTGGAGGCGCTGCTGTACACGGCAGGGGTGATCCCCGCGATGGGTTCCGTGGCGGCGGGGAACACGGTCTGCGACTTCGAGCCGGAGGAGGCGCACCGCAAGGTGTCGGTCAGCTCGGCGGTCGCACACTTCGAGTGGAAGGGCACCACGTTCAACCTGATTGACACGCCGGGCGCCCTGAGCTTCCTCGGGGAGGCCAAGTCCGTCCTGCGCGCGGCGGACGGGGTGCTCATCGTCGTCGGGGCCTCCTCCGGGGTACGCACCGAGCTGGAGCGGATCTGGGCGACGATCAAGGAGCTGGAGCTGCCCTGTCTGCTGTTCGTGAACGAGCTGGACAAGGAGCGGACCTCGCTGGGCCCCGTGCTGGAGGAGTGCGAAAAGGCGCTCGAGTTCCGGGGCCTGCCGGCGGCCCTGCCGATCGGGGCGGAGGCCAGCCTGGAGGGCGTGGTGGACCTGGTCGGGAACGCGGCCTACCGCTCCGGCAAGGACAGTCCGAAAGTGCAGCAGGGGCCGGTCCCCGCCGACCTGACCGGCCTAGCGGCGGAGGCCAGGAAAAAGCTGGTGGAGGGGGTAGCGGAGACGGACGACCGGCTGGTGGAGAAGTACCTGGCCGAGGGGGACCTGACCACCGAGGAGATCGTCCTCGGGCTGCGCACCGGGACCTTGGCGCGCAGCTTCGTGCCGGTGCTCTGCGGGTCCGCGGTGCGGAACGTGGGCGCCTCGGTGCTCCTGGACGCGCTGGCGGCCTACCTGCCGTCCCCGGAGGAGCGGGCCGCGCAGCGGCCGATCACCGGCACGCACCCGACGACTGGCGAGCCGGTCACCCGCCAGCCCAATCCCGCGGAGCCGCTCTCCGCGTTCGTGTTCAAGACCATCATCGATCCCTTCGTCGGGCGGCTCAGCTACGTGCGGGTCTGCTCCGGCACGCTGGCGGCGGACTCCTCCCTGTACAACCCGAACCGGACGGTCAAGGAAAAGGGCGGGCACCTCTTTCTGATCCTGGGCAAGAAGTACATCCAGGTGCCCGCGCTCGGCGCCGGGGAGGTGGGGGCCATCGGGAAGCTCAAGGACACGCAGACGGGGGACACGCTCTGCGACGAGCACCATCCCGTCGTCTACCCCGGCCTGCAGCTCGCGAAGCCGGTCATGTCCTTCGCCCTGGAGCCCAAGTCCAAAACCGACATCGAGAAGGTCAGCCTCGGGCTGCACAAGCTCGTGGAGGAGGATCCGACCCTGGAGTTCGTCCGCAACAACGAGACCAAGGAGATGATCCTGAGCGGGATGGGGCAGTTGCACGTGGACGTCACGTTCGAGAAGCTCCGGCGCAAGTACGGGGTGGAGGTGAACGTCCACACGCCCAAGGTGCCGTACAAGGAGACCATCCGCAAGACGGCCCAGGCGCAGGGCAAGTACAAGAAGCAGACGGGCGGCCACGGCCAGTACGGGGACTGCTGGCTCCAACTGGACCCCCTGCCGCGCGGGCAGGGCTTCCAGTTCGAGAACAAGATCGTGGGCGGGGCCATCCCGCGCAACTTCATCCCCGCCGTCGAGAAGGGCGTCGTGGAGGCCATGCACGAGGGGATCCTGGCCGGCTGCCCGGTCGTGGACCTGCGGGTGACCGTCTACGACGGCTCCTACCACACGGTGGACTCCTCGGAAATGTCCTTCAAGATCGCCGCCTCGATGGGCTTCAAGAAGGCGATGGAGTCGGCGAGCCCGGTGCTGTTGGAGCCGATCATGACCGTGGAAGTCTCGACACCGGACGACGCGGTCGGCGCGGTGATCGGGGACCTGAACGCCAAGCGCGGGCGCATCCTGGGCGTCACGGCCAAGGGCAGCTCGCAGACCATCAAGGCCCACGTGCCGTTGGTGGAGTTGCTCAAGTACACGCCGGTCCTGAACTCGATCACGGGCGGGCGGGGGAGCTATGCGATGGAGTTCCACGCCTACGAGGAGGTCCCCCGCGACCAGGCGGCCCGCATCATCGAGGAGCACAAATCCGCCAAACAGACCGTAAA